>JANMVA010000066.1:0-5424 GCA_031392195.1 Saprospiraceae bacterium
ATGATTTTCATTCCTGCTTCGATTTTATCCAAAGCTTCCTCAAGTGTGGTGCATTCGTGATCTGTTGAAATTCCTGCTGCGGCATAGGCTGCTGCATCTTTTCCTTTCAATCCGGGTGCATGGCCATCGATGGGGAGATGATATTCCTGCGCCAAAGCAATTTTATCCATCACCAAAGGATCACCTGCAAGCACAGCCGGATAATTCATCATCTCCGCGAGATAGTGAACTTCTTTGTTGTGAAACAGCTCCCGGATATCAGAAAGCGGTAATGAAGCACCTGCTGTTTCGAATGGCGTCGCAGGTACACAGGATGGAGCGCCGAAATAAAAACGGAATCCGGATTGTTTGCCAAGGTTGACCATGTACCGGACTCCTTCAATGCCGCTTACATTTGCAATCTCGTGCGGATCAGAAATAGTAGCAACAGTTCCATGTTTCACAGCAATAGCTGCAAACGCGGGAGGTGTCAGCATGGAGCTTTCAATGTGTATGTGGGCATCGACAAAGCCGGGCAAGAGAAATGGTTGACCTTCTCTGACAGGACCCAAGTCGTCAACCGATTCAATTCTGTTACTACTGACTATTACTTTTCCATAAAATATTTTCCGCTGTATCAGATCGATGATATTGGATTCGATGGAAAAGTCAGTAGATGGCATCAGGCTAGGAAAATGAGAGAATGAGAGAATGAGAGAATGAGAGAATGAGAGAATGAGAAAATGAGCTTCGACCAGCTTAATTCACCCTCGTGCGAAAGCTCAGCAACCGAAAATGACTTTGCAAATTAAAGGTTCTTATACCGGTCTTGTTAACATTATTAAAAGGGGGGAATTTAACTTTTGCATTTCCCCTGATAACCTTACATTTACCGATATCTGAATGATAGCCATTGAAGCCACTGAGACATATCGACAATATCTTTGACGCCAACAGGCATTTCCTGGAGAAGTCCGCATTTGGTGTTTGTCAGCAATTAGGCGAGTGGATGCGCATCCGGCCTGCTAAGATCAGGCTGTATTTTATCTATGCTTCTTTCATCACATTTGGTTCCCCCTTCATCCTCTATCTGGTAATGGCTTTTTGGTTGAATATCAAGAGGTATGTTTCTACGAAGACGAATCGGTTTTTATCTGAGTAATTACAACTCATTATTACTGCATTGATCTTGATTGCTGCACTATGTGGCTCACAAGGCTTGGAGAACACGGATTTAAATGGATTGATTAGGATCAATTCTTCAGCACAACGTATATGATGTTTGAGCGGAGTCGAAAACATCCTCAGGAAGATTTCAAAGGAAGGAACATGGTCATTGAGCGTAGTCGAAATGAACCGCGATAGGTCACTTCGATCCCGATAGCTATCGGGACTCAGTGACCGGAAAAGGAAAAGTCATTAATACTTAAAAGCATACGACACAATATTCGATCCCATCTGCAGTGCCTTTTGCCTGATTTCTTCAGGATCGCGGTGCACGGCTGGATCTTCCCAACCATCGCCCAGGTCACATTCGTAGGAATAGAAGACGACAACACGTCCTTCCCAAATCAGACCGAAACCTTGCGGCGCTTTTCCACCATGCTCATGCACCTTTGGAAGGCCATCGGGGAAATCAAATTTCTGATGATAGATCTCATGCGCAAATGGTAGCTCGACGAGACTCAATTCAGGAAATACTTGCTTCAATGCCACGCGGATATAAGGGTCCAATCCAAAATTATCATCAGCATGCAGGAAGCCTCCTCCGATCAGATAATTGCGAAGGTTTTCCGCCTCAGCCGCTGAAAAGACAATATTCCCATGTCCGGTGAGATGTACAAACGGATAATTAAAAAGATCCGCGCTTCCTACTTCAACTGTAGCGTAATCCGGATTGATATCCGTGCCGATATTCATGTTGCAAAATTCAGAGAGGTTGTTTAATGCAGTTGGATTTGCATACCAGTCACCTCCACCCGAATATTTTAATAGGGCAAATTTGAGTGTTGGTTCATCAGAAGGCAGAGGGCTGTTAATGAGCAACAAGGATAATAAGAGAGAAAATATCATGAGTTTGATTTCATTTCATTGATGAGATGAATATTGGCACAGGCGCTGATGACAGCCGTTTCAACTCTAAGTCTGAACGGGCCGAGATGTACCAACTGTGCGTTTAATTCTTTCATTGCTTTAATTTCTTCAGAAGAAAATCCTCCTTCAGGTCCGATCAGCATAACAACGTCCCCGCCGGCTAAATAATTTTCAAAGATCGGTTTGCTTTCCGGATCGAGATGACAGCAAAGGATCGATTGACCAGGATTTGACTCTGATTTCTGTTTGATCCATTGCAAAGGATTTGTTAATTCCACCAGTGTAGGGAAGATTGTTTTCCTGGATTGCTTGGCGGCAGCGATCACAATTTTTTCAAATCTGTCCAGGCGAATCTTGTTTCGCTCTCCATGCTGGCAGTTAAGAAAGCAGATTTCATCGACACCAAGCTCCGTTATTTTTTCTACAGCAAATTCTGTCCGGTCGATATTTTTCGTTGGTGCGATGCCAATGGAGACCTTGTAAACTCTGTCAGTTGCAAATATTTGACTCACATCGTCGATTAATTCGACAGAACCTTCTTTCGCGGAAGCTCTATGGATCATACTTTCAAAGCAGTGACCTTTTCCATCTGTGAGGATGATATGGTCTCCGGGTGATAACCGCATCACATGGGTGCAATGATGCCACTCATCTCCGGTCATCGTGACGAATTCACCCACATGGCCCAATGCAGGAACATAGTACCAATGCAGGGAATTAACGCCCATAATTGCCTAATTTCGCGATTTCGTAGTGAAACATAAAAGCCAAAACTATCGTTTTGATCAGCATCTCGAGGATTAATCCAATAAATATTCCACTTCCATGGGCGTAATAACAATGATAGCTCAGCTCATCCTGAGCCTTTCCATATTAGTTGTACTGCATGAAATGGGCCACTTCCTGCCCGCTAAATGGTTTAAAACCAAAGTCGAAAAGTTCTATCTCTTTTTCGATGTCAAATTTGCGTTGTTCAAGAAAAAAATCGGTGAGACGGAATACGGGATCGGATGGTTGCCATTGGGTGGATATGTAAAAATCGCCGGAATGGTGGATGAAAGCATGGACCTCGAGCAAATGAAGCAGCCGCCTAAACCCTGGGAGTTTAGATCAAAACCAGCATGGCAAAGACTGATCATCATGCTCGGTGGTGTGACGGTCAATTTCATTCTGGGATTTCTGATTTTCAGCATGATGCTTTGGGTGTACGGTAAAGAATACATACTGAATGAAAAGCTTGAACAAGGGATTTATGTAGATACACTCGGCAGGGACCTTGGTTTGCGTGATGGTGATAAAATTATTTCCATTGGAGGTGATCCGCTTGTTGAGTTTTCTCCCAGGACACTGCGCAGGGAGATCGTATTGAATAATGCACGAGAAGTGATTATTCAACGGGACGGGCAACAGGTCACAGTCAATGTTGATCCGAAATATGTCACCATCCTTTCATCGAATGATTACAAAGATTATCTCGTGATGGGGCCGCGGTTTCCATTTGAGATCAAGACCGTGACAGCAGGTGATCATGCAGAGAAAGCCGGATTGAAAGCCGGTGATAAGATCGTATTCATTGATAGTATGCCAACGCAATACTTTCATGAAGTGATGAAAGGCTTTGCGGATCACAAAGGAAAAATTGTGCAGTTAGGAATTGTGCGTGACGGATCTCCGACAACCATTCCTGTTCAGATCAATGACAATGGTAAAATAGGTGTTGGATTTAAAACCCTTCATGATTATGGTTGGACAGGTCGCAAAGATTATTCATTAGGAAAAGCTATTCCTGCCGGTATTACAGAAGGACTTGATTTCATGGCTGATTGGTTTAAAGGCATCGGAAAATTATTTGGTGGCGAGGTCAAAGCAAAAGATAGTCTCGGTGGGTTTATTTAGATTACGCAACTGTTTTCAACGGATTGGGATTGGGAACAATTCTGGCGTATGACCGGTGTGCTTTCATTCATCCTGGCCATCATGAATTTATTACCGATACCTGCGCTCGATGGGGGACATGTCATGTTCCTTCTCTGGGAAGTTGCGACAGGTAGAAAACCGGGTGATAAGTTTATGGAGTATGCGACCTATGTTGGTTTTTTTCTGGTACTTTGTTTGTTGCTGTATGCGAATGGATTGGATGTTGTGAGGTTGTTTGAGAAGTAATTCAGTAATCAGTAATCAGTAAAAGCTACCCTGTGCAAGGAGTTTTCTCCTGCACCAAAGTAAAAATCCGCGTTCTCCACCTGTTTCCCCCTTCGAAATTTCTTGCTTCGCGAAATTTCTCTCCCCTGTGTTTCTATGCTAATCACACCTGCGGTGTGCATTTGCTCCGAAAACCCCGGGGTCATCAGTTTTCTATAAGCAGTTTTTAAATAAATAATTAGCGGTAATTAGCGCAATTAGCGGCATAAATCAGATAATGATCTGGCTTATTCTCGTGTGTACAATGCTCTCGTTCCTGATATCAAACCAAGTAATATCCAGAGGTGTCTGAAGTTAAGAATGTCGAGGACTAATCCTTCCAATGCTAAAAAGATAAAACAAGCTACCAAACCATGGGCCAGATAGTTGTTTGTTTTTTGAATGATCAATAATTGTCGGGTCACTTCATAGATCATCCATAATAGAGCAAGCAATCCTAATATTCCTAACTCGCCGAATGCACCTGTGTAGATGCAGTGGGGGTCAAAATTTTCAAAGTATTCCGGGTATCGACCTTCCGACTTTAGTTTTTGTAAAAATTCATTGTTGCCTCCGGGGCCAAAGCCAAATAAATTTTCTGTTCCGGCAATTATGGATGATTCTTTCAATACGGTATAGTTCGATGGAAAGACTTGATATTCTCCAATCGATGCAATTGGCTTGTTTTCAAAATATCCTTCGTAGATGTTTTGCTTATCATTAGCTGCAGATGGATGGATAAAAATAAAATGAGTGCCAAGCATGCAGAGGATGAAGAGTATTCCAGAAAAACCGAGCATTGCATATTTCCCCCTTTTACTTTTTACTGAATGGCGATACCATAAAACCGAAATGCCAATCAGGAGCAACAAGAATGTTTTTGAAAAAGTCAATATCAATGCAATTGACAGGATTGATATAATCAGGTATTGCTGTGGCCTTTTTTTAGAAATCGAAAGAAAGAATGAGAAATAGATAAGGAAGCAGATGCTGACAAGATTGAATAGCATGTTCGGAGTTGCGGTCAACGCGGTAGCTCTTGCGATCTGGCCGAAATAGGGATACTGTGGTTCAAATTTTACAAACGTGTTATTGATTCCAAATTGAAACAGCAACCAGCCAATGACTCCAAGTGATGCAGCGATTAAACCACAAATCAAAAAAGATTTC
>JANMVA010000071.1:0-3134 GCA_031392195.1 Saprospiraceae bacterium
TTCTGAATTACCTGATATAACATCATCCAGATTGATCCGATACATTCCACGACCGAAAGTGGCTACTACTAATAAATTTTGTGGGGCATGATAAGCCAGGTCTGTGCAGACTAAGTTAGGCAGGCCTGTTCCAAGTAATTCCCATTTAGCTCCATCATTCAAAGAGAAGAAAACGCCTATATCCGTTGCGATGTAAAGACCTGCATCGTTTGGTGCGACTATCAGATCATTGATTGGAACATCAGGAAGATTGCCGGATATATCTGTCCATGAAACACCCTGGTTAGTTGTCTTATAGATGTGACCAATATTTTCACCAAATCTGAATCCTGAAAAAGTTACGTATGCTGTATTGATATTCTCCGCATCCGCAACTACACTTGTGACCCAACGATCCGGAAGAGAACCGGAGATCAATGACCAACTACTGCTGCCATTCCTTGATACCTGAACATTGCCATCATCTGTGCCAATGAAGATGAGGTTTGTATCCAAAGGAGAAACACTGATGGATGTAATTGTTCCAAATGCAATATTGTTTTGTGCTGTATTCCTGGTCAGATCACCACTGTTCAATTCCCAGAACTCGCCCCGGTCTATTGATTTATACAATCTGTTCGTTCCGAGGTAAAGTGTTGCGGGATTTAGGGGATTGAATACAAATATTGTATTCCAGTTTTTTCGATCACCGAAGAAGATCCCATTGGTCGAATAATCGAAACTTAAACCTCCATCTGTAGACCTACCGAAACCAGCATACTGATATTCGGCATAGATATAATTGTTGTCTGTCGGATCTACTAATACACGGAATCCATCACCACCAAAAATATGCTGCCAGTCATCTTCATTCCCAGCCAATGTCCGGTTGGTTCCGTTGTCCTGCGCACCACCGTACAAACGATCCGGAAACTGGTAATCTATTTCACAGGTGTAGAACTGGATGTTTGGAAGACCATTGAGTTTTTCATACACAATTCCGCCATCATAGCTTAGATAAACGCCACCATCATTTCCTGCATAAACTTTGCCCGGGTTTTGCAGATCAAAACATATCGCATGCTGATCGACATGTGCGCCTTCAAAAATATCAAACCATGTCAGACCCCCGTCTTCAGATTTGTGCATTGTAAAGCTTGGCAGATAAACATTGTCTGCATCCTGTGGATCCACAAATATTTTTCCAAACCACCACATATACGGTTGGTCGGAAATGTCGGCGTAATCCAGATCGAACCAGGAATCACCACCATCCACTGATTTAAAAAGTCCGAGAATATTTCCGGAAGTCTCATGCGTATAAATCGAGTATAAAATTTCCGGATCTGATTCAGCTAATGCTATAGCAATTCTGCCTGAAGACTGAGGCAAACCGTTTGTCAATTCATCCCATGTATTACCTCCATCTGTTGACTTATAGATCCCGGAGGATGGTCCTCCATAAGCGCGTCTGTTGACTCTCCTGATCCTCTCCCATGCTGCGGCATACATGGTCTTCGGATGATTCGGATTGATAGCAAAATCGATCACACCTGTAGAATCATTGATGAAAAGAATATTCTCCCAGGTCTCACCGCCATCATTTGTTTTGTAAAGGCCTCTGTTCGGATTGTTTTCAAAAAGGTTACCCATGGCAGCCACAAAACATTGATCCGGGTCTGCAGGATGAACCTGCATCTTTCCAACGCTTCCAATGCTATCTAATCCTAGATGCATCCAGGAGTCGCCTCCATCGGTTGATTTATAAATACCATTGCCATCATAAGCGATAGAACCACCTCCTGCATTTGCTTCACCGGTCCCTACATAGATGATGTCCTGATTTGTTTTTGCAACGGCGAGATCGCCAATGGAGAGATTCATCTCCGAATCGAAAATGGGTATCCATGTCTGGCCCTCATCATTCGTCTTGAAAATGCCTCCGGAGGCAGTGCCAACGAGAAGTGTAGCTGGAAAAGTTTGTTGAAGTTCAATATCAGTGACGCGACCACCAATATTGGTCGGACCTGAAAAGATCCAGGGAACACTGCCACGAGTGGAAACTTCTTCCCGTAGAAGATTGCGTTTATATTCCAATGCTTTGAAATATGCATGCTTATCGATAGACCCTGAGGGATAGGCGCGTTGGCGATAAAGCCAGTCATTGGGCAGTTTTTCTTTTTCTTCCTTTACCAGCGCAGATAAAGAAGAATCTGATTGACTCTTGTGCTTAGAAATGAAAAAGATAAAACCTGTGACCAGCAAGAGGCCCAGGGGTATCAAAATATATTTGGCTATTCTCATTTTTTCTTCTTAACAACTTAATACAGAAGTATTCCTGTTGCCGTGAAGG
Source organism: Saprospiraceae bacterium (assembly GCA_031392195.1). Taxonomy (GTDB): domain Bacteria; phylum Bacteroidota; class Bacteroidia; order Chitinophagales; family Saprospiraceae; genus Opimibacter. The sequence goes on from JANMVA010000071.1 coordinate 2,333, forward strand.
TAAGCCTTAAAAGTTTTTAATAATGAGCTTTTTTAATATATGTTGGTGGCCTGACGTGATGCTGACAAAATAAATTCCATCCTGAAGGTCAGTGACTGAAAGCATATCCGGATTTTGAATGATCGCTTTTTGAAATACTAATGTTCCGGTGGTATCAAAAATCTTTATGGAAGCATTCACAACTGCATTGCTATTTTCAAATTCGATGTGGACCATATTGGAAGCAGGATTTGGTGAAATTTTGACATCAAATGAATTCCCTCCAGGGTTTTCAGTTCCACTCAATTGATCATCAATCAAATCGAGCATCAATTTTACCCATTCCGTATACTGAATACCGCTGGGATGTAATCCATCAGATGCCACGTAAGAAGGATGGATCAGGCCTAATCGAGAAATGGGCGTAATGTCAAAATAAGTAACACCCATGTCCTCGGCCACTTGTCTGTTATATGCATTGTATTGATCAATTTCCATACTGATCTCATCGGGATCAGAGCTCTGCTCACCGAATGGAGTGAATGCATAATCGGGAATGGAAACGACAAAGACATGATCAGGATTACCTCCGGCATACCGGATAGCTGAATCCAGCAATGCCGGAAATTCGGTAACATATTGACTGAATGGTCTACTTTGAAATTGATTGTTGACGCCGATCAAAAGTGAAACGAGGTTGTAATTTCTGCTTTCCAGGTCTTTGTTCTTAATTGCATTGATGAGGTTATCAGTCCGCCACCCGGTGGTAGCAATGATTGTCAATGTATCGATTTCAAATCCACGGAGTTCTAGAGAATCGGCC
>JANMVA010000085.1:0-2843 GCA_031392195.1 Saprospiraceae bacterium
GTCTGAATCGATATGATGGCCACCGCATCGATATACTTACGCGCGAATCACACCAGCTTCAGACGAATACGATCCATCAACTCCATGTCGATGTCAACCAAAATATCTGGGTCATCCATAGGGACGTGACTTTCTCCCCCATCAGCGGAATCGATATACTCGATCCTATTAGCTTCAGTGTCAGACCGCTTAAAGATTACCTGGGAGGATCTGTACCCTTCGCTACAGAAGAAATTACACGGATGGCCTCTGATTCTCTGTTAAACCTTTATATCCTGACCAATAAGAATAATGTTTACCGCTTTGATAAAAAAGGACTGAATTTACTCTTTCAGGTTCCGGGAAAAGAAGCCTACATTCTAGGTGTAGGTTCGAATTTTATCACTACGCAAATTGAGTTTAGTGAGGATATTGAATTATGGGATACAGAAGGCAACAAGCTGGCCCGATATCCGACACCACCACTACCCGGAAATTATCCGGGGATTAACGGAAACTGGATTCCATATGGTGAATTAAATCAGCATGAGTTGTTATTCTTATTTATTGATAACAACAACGGATTATATTATTACACTACACTCACGATCCATGGGTTTTCGGAACTAAAGGATATATCATCATCTGCAGGAGAGGTACTTCCTTGTGGTTATGATCCGTTTCAAAAACAGATATGGCGCTTTGAAGATGATCGGATATTTGTTTTAGATCTGCTCACAGGTGAAACCCACAATCCACCCGGTGATAAAAATTACATACCCAGGAATTTTTTTGTAGATCCCATGGGGTTGGCGTGGCTCGGAACAGATAATGGTATCCAGCTCTTCTCAAAAAAATCAAAGTATTTTAATCCATATCTGGTCAGTGGATTTCCGCAAATCTCTTGCCGCGGATTTACTGAAGATCAGGAAGGAAATATCTACGTCCTGACACATGGCGGCAATTTTAAATTTTCTCCCCACACTAAAACTTTTGATGATTGGTCACTAGGTAGAGAATTGATCGGGTTAGCAAGCATGACTGATAGGAACGGGGACATTTGGTTTACTGCTGAAAGTCCACACTTGTTCAGGTATAAACCTTCAGATTCGAAACTGGAAGAATGGCAATACCCTCCATCATTATATTTTGCCGGCTGGTCTATCCTTCAGCTACAAAGCGGCGAAATGCTTTTAGGCACCAGCAAGGGAATATGGATCAAGGATCCCGGGAACAATGAAAATCCCAGACAATTCAGCAAGCTGAATGGATATAATATTCTCAATGAAAGCACGGTGTACCACATGCTGGAGACTGATGAAGGCATATGGCTAAGTACGGATAATGGCCTGTTCCTTTTTGACTTTGAAGATGGTATCAAAGAACATATTAATGAAAAATCTTCAGGTCTTCCCAATAGCAGTCTCCTATATCTCCATAAGGATAAAAATAATATCTATTGGTTAGCATCAAGAGGTGGAGGACTTATACGATGGGATCGATCAAATAATACATTCAAATCATTTACGGTCAGTGAAGGTCTTTCACATAATATCATCTATGCCATCCTTGAGGATGATTACGGTTTCCTATGGATCCCCAGTGATCTTGGATTGATGCGGTTTGAAAAAGAAACAGGTATCGTACGTACTTTTTTACAATCCGATGGGATCCCTCACCAGGAGTTTAATCGCTCCTCTTATTTTGAAGACAGCAATAGCAACTTTTACTTTGGAGGGTTAAATGGATTTATTTCATTTAATCCCCGGGATCTTCGAAACGTTGGTGCCGTAAGCTTTCCGGTCAGGCTTACAAAGTTCGAATCCATTAATGAGAAATCAGGAGAAACCGACGACCTCACCAGGGATGCCGCTTTAGGGCAGGAGATCAGGCTTAGCCCCCATGTTTCCTCTTTCCTGATCCACTATTCTATCCTGGATTATGATGATCCTCAGCTCAAACGTTTTGCATATCGAATCGACGGACTCAATGAAAACTGGATTTATCTCACCGAAAACTTTATCCGGATCAACGGACTTAAAGGAGGTGAGTATCAGATCCGCATCAAGGGCCAAAGTTCTACCGGACAGTGGTCTGAAAATGAGTTAGTCATTCCCATTGTCATCGCGAAACCTTTCTTTGCCAGGTGGTATACGCAATTGGTTTTGCTCCTGGTATTAATTGGTTTGTTTTTGATCTTTTACCGTAGAAGATCTGCGTTGCATAAAGCGAGACTTGAGCGCGAAATGGCCGTGAGCCAACAATTGAGACAGGTCGATAAACTTAAAGACCAGTTTTTGGCCAATACGTCCCATGAACTTCGCACACCTTTAAATGGAATCGTGGGCTTATCAGAATCACTTCTCGATAAAATTCATACGAAGGAAGATAAAGAAGACCTGGAATTAATTATTTCTTCAGGACGACGTTTGTCAAATCTCGTGAATGATATCCTGGATTTCTCCCGCCTAAAGGAACATGATCTGCAATTGAATTTAAAACCTGTCGATATTCGCAGCATTGCCGATCTGTGCCTGCGGATGAATCGCCATCTGGTGATGGATAAAGATATCGTCCTGCAAAACAATATCGCTGAAAATATCTCTTATTGTCTCGCAGATGAGAACAGGCTTCAACAGATCATGCAAAACCTCGTGGCCAATGCCATCAAGTTTACACACCATGGACTGATCACCATCGATGCCCAGGAAGTCAGCAACATGATAGTCATCAGTGTAACAGATACGGGCATCGGTATTGAAAAAGAAAAACAAGAAACTATCTTTCATGAATTCGAACAGGCAGATGGTTCGATCGCACGCGAGTTTGGTGGTACAGGATTGGGGTTAAGTATTTCAAAATAT
>JANMVA010000503.1:0-8822 GCA_031392195.1 Saprospiraceae bacterium
CCGACCGCCCGGCTATTGTTATAGCTGATGTTGATATTTTTACAATTCCAGAAATTGAGTGGAACGTCCGATCCCGCGGTGCGGGCCATATTATTAAATACATGAGCTTCTCCTGTTCTTGTATAGTTGGTAAAATTCATAAAGAGGCAGGCACCTTTGTTCAGGCTTGTAATTGTGTTACCTGAGATCTCGGTATAGCCGCTCAGCGTATATGTTTCAATGCCCCTGAAAGCCATGTTAGTGACAGTGCTTATTCTATTATTGCGGATATACGATCCGTCACTATTTTGGAGATAAACTGCTCTTCCTTTTTGATTCGTAAATTTATTGTAGCTGATATTGAATTCTTTTGGAGTCTGATCTCCTATCGCTGTGCCATTGTATATATAAAAAGCGTAGGTTGAACCAAGAAGGTAATTATTTGTAAATGTGATGTACTCTTGTTTTCCAACTAATGATTTGAAGAGATAATTATTGGCATAGAAAACTTCTGCGAGCGTTCCTTCCAGTTTGTTATTAGAAAATGTCAGATGCGTGGCATCATTTCTTGCTTCGACGAGGACAGCATCACCCGTACTCAATGATTTAAAACCAAGGTGCCTGAATGTCACATGATCCGTTCCATTCAGGAGAATATTATAGGGCTTAGTAGTGGTGACAACCGTCCATTGCAATGTTACTGTACTGGAATCAAGGCTTTCAGATTCAAAAGTGATCGTATTTACCTCAGATGTGGTAGATATTGAATCGATTATAACCTGCTCGCTATAAATTCCATTCCTGAATCTGAATGTGACAGGTCCACATGTGTGAAACCTGTTCAGGTCATCAACTGCACTCTTGAACGTTGCGAAATCAGGGCTCGTGCCACCTATCGTATATACACCACCGAGTGGCAGGCGGAACCGAAAATCAAACGTGTCATTGGCTGGCTGAGAATCGACATTGCCATTGGGTAATGTTGTCCATATTTCAAAAATTTCCGGTTGGCCTGTGAATGAGTGTGAAGCCAGAATAACATGGGCGGTATCCCCTTCCGGCATTAATGGCAGTAAATAATTAGCATCCGGCTGAGCGATTCCATTCAGTTTCCATTTGATCACGACACTTTCCAGCGTGTCGCTTCCCAAATTGGTCAGCACGACTTTTATATCCTGTACTGAGTCACATGACATAAAAGGTGATAATATTCCTGTAATCGCTGCATCATCGGCACCGGGAGTAAATTCATCGGCCCCAATGTCCGGGTTAGCACTATTTCTGAGTTGTAAATCGAAATCATTTACCGTTGTGTGACCGGGAGATGCTTCCGCATTGAGAATTGAATTTGTGGTGTGCAGATCCGTTGAAGACACAAACAGGGGGTTCTGAAATAATGAATTATCATCAAAAGGGGACACCAGTTTCCATTGAGCAAAATCGTCCATAAGTTGCCCGTTGAATTTCCCAAAAGAAATGCCAGTCACATAATACGCATTGAAATTAATCTCATTCTGAAATCCGGGAATGGTTGAAATAACAGGACCTCCGCCCTTGTTTGATAAAATATTATTATAAATCAAATTACCATCTCCGCTTTGCAAAAGGGCAAACCGGTCTGCTGTTGCAAGTGAAATATTGATTGTGTTATGAAAAACGTCTATGTTATGTGTATTGAATAGGTCAAGCCCTGCTAAGCAGTTGGTCCCTGGGACATTCACCATATTATTTGAAACAACGGGTCTTCTCCCGGTTTCGGAACTAACGTACAACAGCCGGATGCCATACGAACCGGCAGGAAGGTAAATTTTATTGTGACTGACCGTGAGCGAGTCAACATCAATCTCAACCTCGATCCCTCGAACATTGGTCTTTGTAGATTCTAAAATATTCCGGGTGATACTGATGCCGATAGGGTAATATGCATAAATACCTTTGCTGTAAAAATCAATGAAACGATTTTGACTGATCACAATATGATCCGGTGAAAATAAAATTGTATTATGAAAGAATCCAAAGCTTCCATAGCGGATCGTATTCTTTAATATCCGGTTGTTGCTATTATTTCCATCCGAAAAAATACAGGCGTAACTATTTGTAGTGACAGCACTGTTTTTTCCTTCCAGCAGGCAATGACGGATATCATTATCATCGGAGGAGTTCTTAAATTCAATGACCCGGGCGAAATTTACGCCCAATGCTTTCATCGTCATTTTTTGCCAGACGATATTATGGGCATTATCCAGTCGAAGGACATAATTATTAGTCGAGGTCGTACTTGCAAACTGGAGAATCACAGAAGAACTGTCACCGTTTTCTGCCTGGAAGATGATCTTATTGTCACCATAAGCTCCTTCTATGTGGGGAATGCTGATCTGCCCGATATATGTACCCGGTCTCACATTGAAGATCACTGAATCACAAATTCCAATCGTTTGTAATGCTGTAATGGCTGATGCAAATGTTGCATAATCCGGACTGGATCCACCTATCGTAAAACTACCTTGTAAGCCTACTGTGATAGTAGCTGACATGGTATCGTTGGATGGTTCTCCATCTGCCATTCCATTGGGCATGCTGGTCCATGCTTTCAACGCATACGTATTTCCAAATTCCACTGCCTGTGTATCGAGATCGATCAAATAATTGCCGTAACCAACGATCATACTGGAATAGGACATGACCGGATCCTGGACGACACCATCCCAACTCCACTCTACTTCGACAGAATCTAAAGCTTGCGAACCATAATTGCGGATCAATACACTGATCAAGGGTGATCCTTCACAGACCGGATCGTCCTCTATATAGCTGACTCCCGCATCAAACGGAGGCAATGAGGATGTAGGCGTAAATCTGACTACATCACCGCAACACAGAACTTCCCAATCAATATTGGCAACGCGATCTTCGAGATAATAAGCCTGGTCTCCAGTTGCATTTTCAATCCCCTGTGTCACAGGCTTGCAAGGCGGGCCACCTTCTGCATAAAAATTGGTATGGATCTCAATGATATTCGAACCTTCAAAAAGTTTTATCTGTCCATCATAGTAGGCTGCGCAATTGAGGTCTTCGATTTGATAATTGACTACAAATCTTCGCGTCGGAGCTGTACCTATCGTTTCGTAGGAGTAAATATTGAATTCATTTCCTTCGATACAACAATTGGGCTGCCAGACCTCCATCCATGCAGCAGCGATCAGATTATTGGGGCCACTTGCATCCGGAATATTTCCACCCTGGCAACAACCACCATCTGATACCGGTCCAAAAGCCAGGAAACCATTATTGCCGATTGAACAATCGGAATATGTCCTTCCGAAGAAAGTAAAATTGAAACCTATTGGTACTTCTCTAAATCCATCATCATACACCGTGATGTCCTGAGGTGCATTAAATTCTATGTCAAACACGGGATCCTGGTCGACGATATAAACTTCATGCGGCGTAAATGAAACGAAGTCATTCTCACCTGTATCCACTGACCATGAGGTATTACTGTTGCGGCCCGGAACTTCGATTGCTACATTTCCTCCAGCATTCTCCAGGCCCTGTGTAGTTGCGGTGCAGGGTGTATTTGTATCAGCCCATTTTTGAGTATGTATTTCTATGACATTGGTCGTCTCAAAAAGTTTGACCTGTCCATAATATTCTGCACCACACGGATCTTCCATCGTCAGCGTGATGATCAGGCGCCTGTTGGGGCTGGTACCTAAAACCTCATATTTAATAATAGCTGTATCCTGATCTGTCCAGGCTGCAGCAATGAGATTGTTTGCGATAGCAGGATCCGGAATATCCTGTCCTACACAGCAGCCTCCTCCCGATCCGCCACTAAACGTGACAAACCCGTTTTGGGCAACATAGCATGTAGAATAGATATTTCCAAAAAAAGTGAAATTGAAACCGATTGGAACAGAGAATATGGTGTTCTCAGAAAGGGGAATTGTCAAAGGGTTATTGATTTCAATATTGTAACTCCCGCTTTGGCTCACTGTGTATGATTGCCCGGACAGCCGGCTACAAGCCAGGATAAATACGACCATCAGGACTGTCTTTGAAGAAATACTTCCGAAGACAGGTACTGACGCGCGCAATGAAAATGGCAGAAAGGGTGATAATAGCATTAGCGCAGCCTGGATTGTTATGTACCGTAAAACTATTTTAACCGGCCTGCCCCATCAATAATACGTTCGGGTGATTTTTGCCTCAACCAGGATACGCGCTGATATTCAACGTGTTCAGCCCGAATTTTGACTTAATATTGCGATCGTGGTAAGTCCCTCTTACACCTTTGATCAGAAGATTAAGCTCAGACTGATACATATGACCCGTCAGATGAAAAATGCTGCCTGGATCCTTTGCATTTGGCTTGGAATGACTGACCTGTACGCGCAGATCGGTGCACATTATTATCATGCAGAGAAGTTTAGCCTCGAAGAAGGCTTAGGCCATTCGGTGATCGGTGATTTACAACCTGATGCTAACGGCTTCCTGTGGATCTACACGATCGGCCACCTTCAGCTTTTTGATGGCATGAATTTTATCAATATGAATCATCTGTTGCATGAGGATCCGTTGCACGGGCAATTCAATTTTGTTTACACCGATGAGATATTCTTTATTAACCGCAATATGCTTTACAAGCTAAATACGGTTGACTACTCAGCTGATAAGATGCGTTCACTGGAATTACCCGGAGCGCAGTCTGAATACATGACCTACCGGATTCTTTACGAAAATAAAACACATCTTTTCATTCATAGTGTTAAAGACAGTGTTTATTTCGTGGACAAGCAAAAGATGAAAATCGATGATGTCATGCAGTTGCCTCATAAGCTACACAATTATACGGTCCATAATGATATCAACCATCGCGCTATTGTACCCGGTCAGATTGAGTATGTCGCGGAAGATAACTTTCTCTATACCATTGATCTGAAATCAAAGCAGGTGACTGCCCGACAGGATCTGGTCGAAGTATACAATATTGTTAAAGTTTCAAGAGACACATTTGTAACTGTCGATTCGGAAAATTTAAACGTCTATACGCCATCGGGCCAGATCAAGGTAAAAAAGCCGGATACCGATGTGATTACATGGAATCACCTCATTATTTCACATGATAATAAATTACTGCTCGCGCTGAATAACACAGTCTATGAATTTGACCTCACTACAAATAAATTCAGTGCCCGGATCAAAGAAATAGGGAGTGACCGCCTGGCAGATCTGAAAGTCAGGATGATGGAAATCGATATTTATGGAAACCTCTTTTTTTCAACTTTCAATAAAGGGCTGGTCAAGCTCCACCCCCGATATCCCGGTTTCAATTTTATCGGATCAAATGAATTGGATAAAAATTTTGTCAAAAGCATCAGCGGATCAGATCAGAGCAATCTCATTTTAATGGGCACTTTGGAGGATGGGCTATATGTGTTTGATACTACCGGCCAATTAAAAAATAGATTCATGAAGTTTCCCGATGGATCCGTCCATCCGAATATCCGGGGGATATTGAAGATGACGGAGACTGATTACATGATCATGGGTGATGCCTTTTATCATTTTACAGTGCGCGGGGATCAATACCAGTTTAAAAAGATCAATGACTTTAAACCAACGTGGGTTGCCTATTACAATCAACCTCTCGAAATTCCGGAAAAGAACAAATATTATTTAAGCGTGTGGGACGGCCTGGCTGAATTTACATTGACAGATCAACTGGCATCACGCTTTTATGAATTGCATCCCCTCGATGGTGCATATGCTGTGACGCGATTCAATGATGGTTTTGTTTCTGCCAAAGATGCAGTCATAAAACAATTCGGACCTGAATTAAAAGAACCCGTTCATACATGGTCGATACCTGATTATGGATATTTCCGGTGTATCATTCAATATTCTCCCAACAGCATTCTGTTAGGAACAGATTTCGGCTTATACCATATTGCGATCGAAGGTGAAAAATTGCAGCCCAGAAAGTTATATGACAAGCTGGTGTATGCGATCCTTCCAGGTGATGCAAAAGATGAATTCTGGTTCAGCACGGATTATGGATTATTTGAATTAAAACCCGATGGCCGGCTGACCAATTATTCCCGGGAAATCGGTCTACAGGAAAATGAGTTTAATACAAATTGTGCTTATAAGAGCTCGACAGGCAAAATGTATTTTGGCGGCATTAATGGCATCACGTCGTTTTATCCGGCTGATGTGACCGAAGATCCGGACATCATTCAGTCCTATGTGAGCAGTTTCTCTGTCAATAATGAGGTGGTTGCGCGGTACCTGAAAGACGAGCCGGAAATAAAATTTATCCTATCTCCAAAGCAAAATAATATTGGGATCGATCTGCTCGCCCGGGGCAATAAATCTCCCCTCAGTTATAATTATCAATACCTGATGAAAGGATTGAACGCAGAATGGGTGGATATGAAACGCAACAGCCATCTGAATTTCCATCTCAAGTCGGGCACCTATACATTCTATTACCATATCGCTGATAGTTTCAATCCAGGGGTCACGCCATCGGAAGCAATATCAATTCGGATACTCCAACCAGTCTATTACCGATGGTGGTTTATTACTTCCGTTGTACTTTTTCTGATCGGCATCGCTCTATATGTGGCCAGCCAGAAAAGAAAAAGAGTGGTGATGAAGATCCGCTATGAAAACAAGCTCACACAAAAATTGCAAAATGAACGGATGCGCATTTCACGGGAGCTTCATGATAATATTGGAGCCCAAATGGCTACGGTCAAACGCAATATTAATTTCATGATCAGCAATAATGAAGTCCTGGAACCAGCCCAGGTGCTCAATAAAATGAAAGACCTTGAGGGCATTTCTACTCAGATCAACCAGGAACTAAGAGATACGATTTGGGCGACACAGCATGAACATATCTCTGTTTTCAATTTTATCGCGCGACTGAAGAACTACATTTTCCAGACACTTGGACCTGAGAGTGCGATACGCGTTTACTATGTGGAAAATTGCGATAAAGAAGTTATCCTCGGCCCTTTCCTGGCGTTGAACCTGCACCGCATCTGCCAGGAAGCAATCAACAATGCAATTAAACATTCCGGTGCAACAGAAATAAAGATTTGCTTTGAAGGCGAAAGTGAACATTTTAAAGTCACAGTGATCGATAACGGACGAGGTTTTGATATGCAGACGATCCATGAAGGATATGGCTTGAAAAATATAAAGCACCGTGCGGAAATGATCGGGGCCGAATTAAATTTTACAAGCAGCAATGGAACCGGTACCATTTTGGAAATCAATTTCCGGCAATTAGAATCTTCAAATAATTCAATGGACACATGAACAAGATCAGGCTCGCCGTGGTCGATGATAATTTTCATACCCGGCAATCTATTAAAGAACTACTTGGTTATAGCCAACAATTAGAGATCTGTTTCTTGGGTGACAGCGGAAAAAATTTCCTGTCGTACCTGAAGACATGCAATGAATCTTCCCTCCCTGATATCGTCCTGATGGATATCGATATGCCGGAGCTCGATGGTATTGATACAGTGGCTATATCCAAAGCTGTCTATCCTTCGATGAAGTTTCTGATGCTCACAGTATATGATGATGAAGATCTGTTGTTCAGATCGATCAAAGCCGGAGCATCCGGATTTTTATTAAAAGATGAAAAAATAAATGTAATCGAGCAACATATCGCCAATTTGCACAAAGGGATCGATGCGCCGATGAGCCCCAGCATCGCACAAAAGGCCTTGTCGCTCATCAACAAATCAGGTGCGAAAGAAAATGTGAGTGATGAAAACAGTTTTCCCATTCCGCTTGATGTTTCTTCGCGTGAGATCGAAGTCCTGCAATTACTGGTCGATGGCTATAACTACAAGGATATCGGTGAAAAACTATTTATCAGTTATAACACAGTCAAAAAACACGTAGCGAATATTTATGAAAAACTGCATGTGACGTCGAAAGCGCAGGCGATCAAGGTGAGCCATTATTTCAACCTGATAAAATAATGGATCATGGTTCGACCTGCTATCACGCATCCTTGGGCTACAGCTCACCAACCGGGAGTAAGGGATCAAAGGATCAAAGGATCAAGGGATCAAGGGATCAAGGGATCAAAAGATCAAGGGATCAAAAGATCAAGGGATCAAGGGATCAAGGGATCAAGGGATCAAGGGATCAAGGGATCAAGGGAAAACAATTTAATCCTCCAATCTGACATTTTGTTTTATCACAACGGTTCCGGTTGCTGCATATAATCCACGGCCTTTTTCTGAAGCATCATTTCCAAAAAAGACAACATCCCGCAAGTCGAGCTGCCCACCTGAGCAATAAATACCACCACCCCGTCCATTGGTCCCATTTCCAAATGCGACATTTCCCTGAATAGTACATTGATTTAATCTGACGACTCCGCTGCAATGAAGACCTGCACCAGTCCGAAACAGTGGATTGCTCACATCATTCGCAAGTCCTCCTGAAATGATCAGGCCATCAAGCACTGCATTGTCACAAACCATAACGTTGTATGCATTGGTGCCAATGAGATGTGTAGTATTGAATGCCGGCACCACGATATCATTATCATCAATATCACCTGATAGCACAACATGATGAAGCAATGAGTTGCGCACCCCACCACCGGAAGGGTACCCACCCAGCAAGACTACTGAATCCCTTACGTGAAAAGTTTCTGTCCGGTCATTCTCTGTTTGCAATGATCCATGATCGGGATAATATGTACCTTTCGCGATGTGGATTGTATCCCCATTGTGTGCAATTGCAAGTGCATCCTGCAATGAATTGAACGCAGTAGCCCATGACATGCCATTTCCTGATGCAAC
>JANMVA010000138.1:0-1691 GCA_031392195.1 Saprospiraceae bacterium
GAAGAGTTCATTCGATAAATGATTACGTACGTGATTTTGAGAAGGGCCAGAGATTGGCAACAAACCTCCAGGTTCAAAAATCGCAGTAAAAAATCATCATACAAATCCCCTGATTGAGTGAATTTGTAAGTATGAATTTTAAAATAGTCCGATTACAGGATTTATAAACAAAATATTGGGAACATTCAGATATCGTGCACGATCCTTTCCCGCAGCGCTTTCACGATAGCCTCTTTACCACAATTGACATGCAGTTTTTGATAGATCGTTTTCAGATGTGTTCGAACGGTATCAAATGAAATAAATAGTTCAGCCGCATTTTGTTTGGTGCCATATCCTTTAATAAGGTGTTGAAGAACATCTGTTTCACGCGGCGTCAGATTATAGCTGGACTTTTTAGTCCGGACATGAAAAGATCCCAGAACTTTCCGGGCAATTTGAGGCGACATAGGTGCACCTCCAATGATGACTTCCTGTATGGCGTCAAAGAGTTTTTGAGGAGGTGTCTTTTTTAATAAATAACCATTCGCTCCGGCACATAGACATTGAAAAAGTTTGTCATTGTCTTCAACGACTGTATAAATGATCACAGCCGTATCCGGATTTGCCTCCTTTACCATTGCTACACCTTCTATGCCACTCTTTCCAGGCATGTCAATATCCATCAGCACGACATCCGGTTGATGCATGAGGATTACCTCAGTGGCCTGATTGCAATTATTATAATTCCCCACGACGGTATAATCATCCGAATGATTCAAAAGAACCGCAAGGGATTCGCGCAGTCGGTCGTTGTCTTCAAAAATAATGATACGGATCGGCATGTAGGGCAAAACTAAATGTAAATACATCAACTCTTCTCACTCAAAAGAGTGATTGGTCATTTTTTTGGTCTCAATCCCGATTTTAACGGCATTCCAATCTGAACCATAGTGCCTTTTCCTGCAGTTGATTCAATCGTGATACGGCCTTGCCATCTTTCAACTCTTCGTTTTATACTAAATAATCCCTGACGATCCGAAGGTGCATCCGGATCAAAACCCTGTCCATTGTCCCGAATACAAAGCCACAGAAATTGCCCATCCTCCTTCATAGTTAAACTTACTTCTGAAGCTTTTGCATGACGCAGGATGTTCCGTAAGAGTTCTTTATAGATCAGATAAACATCTCTGCGTAACTCAAGCCCAATGGTTTGATTTTCATCAAGATGAATTTCCCTGGAGGAAAACGAAATACCTTTGGCATCAAATAACTCAGAGGCATATCTCCTCATCCTGGATATCAGGTCTTCAGCAGTATCCGCCCGACTGCTGACACTCCAGATGATATCATCCAGAGCTTCAGAAGATGACTGAACTTCTTCTCCAATACGTCTAAATAATTGTTGGTGCTGCACATCCTCATTTGCTGTCTTTCTTCCAATTTCACTCAGGATGTTTACATGTGTGAGAGAGGATCCGATCTCATCGTGTAAATCAGAAGCAATTCTGTCTCTAACTTCCTGCACACGTTTTATTTGGCTGATACGGTATCTGTAGAACAAAAATAATAATCCCAGCAGAGAAACTATCGAAAGAATGATAAACCAGGGACGCTGCCAGAATGGAGGTTTAATCTTAAAATTATAAATAGTTTTTTTACCTAACTCACCATTCCATCCTAACACCCTCACTTCAAAACTATAGTCGCCG
>JANMVA010000259.1:0-2278 GCA_031392195.1 Saprospiraceae bacterium
TGAAAAAGCAGATCCAGGAAGGACACTTTTTGAATGATCCCCAGGTCACACTGGAGCTATTAAAGCTCAACGCAGTGATCGGCGTGATCGGAAAGTTTGATGGCAAGGGTAATCTGAGTTCCATAGGAGTGACTTGCGCTATCTGTCACTCAACAGTTGCAAGCCCCACCGGAATTGGTTCGCGTTTGGACGGATGGCCTAATCGTGATTTAAATGTCGGTGCGATCATCGGTATGGCACCTGACCTGAGTTCATTTGAAGAATTGCTAGGTGTTGACAACGCAACAGTAAAATCAGTTTTAGCAAGTTGGGGTCCTGGAAAATTTGATGCATTGCTCAACCTTGATGGTAAAGCATTCAGGCCAGATGGAAAATCAGCTGCAACGCTGATCCCCGAAGCCTTTGGTCATGCCGGTCATAACCAGCATACTTGGACCTCAGGTTGGGGTAGTGTCACTTATTGGAATGCGTATGTAGCAAATCTTGAATTGCAAGGACAGGGAAATTTTTATGATCCACGACTCATGAATGCCGCACAATATCCAGTTGCTGCCAAAGCGGGATTCGGCAATAAACGCACCCCGCTTCCGGCTGATAAAATCACTGACAAACTTGCTGCACTTCAATTTTATCAACTGGCCATTCCTGCTCCGAAAGCTCCTGATAGTATCTACAATAAAGAAGCAGCGGGTAGAGGGGAGGTCGTTTTCAATGGTAAAGCACAATGTGCATCCTGTCACGTACCTCCATTATTTACGGAGCCGGGTTGGAGTGCTCACAAAGCTGAAGAAATATGTATCGATGATTTCCAGGCCAACCGTTCGCCGGACAGCAGTTATGTGACACAAGGATTAAAAGGATTGTGGGCGCACTCTAAAGGCGGATTCTATCATGATGGCCGTTTTGCAACACTGATGGATGTGGTCAATCACTACAACACTTGTAAAAGCCTCAATCTATCCGAAACAGAGAAGACAGATCTTGTGGAATATTTGAAATCACTATAAAAATTTCAATATTGATTTTTTTAATCAATAAGAACAGGAAGAACTGTGTAGAAGCGGGGCTTGCCCCCGCTGGTTGGATTTTTTATTGCCCTAGCTGAATGGTATAATCTTTTTGTCGTAGGATGAAACCGTTCTTCCATTCCTTCTGGTTGGTGATCTGTAGCAAGTGGATGAGCGTTTGCTTGTAAAACCATTCCACCTTTTCCGCCTTTCCGCCTGGTTGGTGAGCTGTCGCACATGGATGAGCGTATGCAAGTCGAACCATTCTGCCATTTTATTCTTCTTTTATAATGATCGGATCAATACTCTTCTCCCTGATCAATTTATTCAACGCCGGGATCATCACAATTTTTACAGCTTCGTATGCCTTGAGCTGTTCATCAATTTGGCGATGAAATTCATCCCGCACTGCATATGCCTGATCTGTCGGAGGATATTCTCCATTACTTTGAATAGTTCCGACATAGGCTAGCTTGTCGGTAAGCCGAATTGGAAAATTCAACGGATCCTGCACGCTTCTGTTTTTGGTTTGATATAGCGCCTCTTCAATTTTTGTGATCGTACTATCGATCCGGTTGATTTCTTTTTTCAGGTCTTCATCTTTCGGTACCCTTGCTTTGTAATTGTTCAACTGGGTTCGTAAATCCCTGATACTGATAATGGCTTCATGTGCTTCAGAAATCTTATTACTTAACGCTGTTGCAAATTCTGAATAGCGTGCATAGTCTGCATCTGTTGCTTTTGAGCGTGGATTTTTCAGGATCTTAAATGGCTGCCGATATTCTTTGTCATTTAGTTTCAGGACCAGTGTATAGTCTCCCGGAATTCCAATTGGCCCGGCACCATCGCCACCCCAAATGACCATGCCATCAAATCTCTTTGCTGGTTTTGGTCTTAGATTCCATGAAAATTTATTCATGCCTTTGACCGGCTTGAGTTGGTAGGCTTTGTCAGGATTATTTGTGCTATATCGGATGATAGAATCACCTTTCGAATTGAAAATGGCGATCTCAAGTGTATCCTTGACGGAAAGTGAATCAGTCAAATAATAAAACGCCTGCAGACCTCCACTGTAGTTTGTTCCTTCCTTCAGGCTTTTACCAGATCCGCCTGTGATCCGGTAGGTATCACTTGTTTTGTATAGGACTAATTCAGTTGGACGAGAGGTAACAGCCTGTCGCAATTGAGCAAGGTCATCGAGTATCCAAAAACTTCTGCCTTGAGTTGCTGCTATCAGGTTATTGTTTTTAATAGCAAGGTCAGTGATGGGT
>JANMVA010000264.1:0-4562 GCA_031392195.1 Saprospiraceae bacterium
CTAAAGGCTGCAGTTTCTTCAGTCGTAAGTTTATCCCCTGACTGATATTTCTCCAGCAAATCATTCGAAGCAAGTGCAGTCACTTTTGTGGAAACAACCGGAACACCACCATGTGCAGACCCAAAGCGAATGGCATTTATGTTTTCCTGCAGCGTATATTCAAAGTCCTCTTCTTTTGTCTTTCCCTCCGCACCATAATCCAGGATGGTGAGTGTTTTGTTATCCTGCAAATGCTCAATCGCTTCTTTGCACTTCATCAATGTCGTGCCTCCGCAGAACTGTTTGAAAATGGTTGCCTTAATGATCGGATTGAAAATATTCACATTGACTTCATTGAGCCACAATCCGATGGTGCTGCCGGTACTCACCAGCCAGGGTTTGTTCATCATATTAAAGAGCCATGCACTTCGTTTCAGCTCACGGTCACTTTTATGAGCAAAAGCGATTTCGGTATTGCTAAAATCAACTACAGCCTTGTGCGGGAATTTTTCAGTTTCAGAACTTGCCATATGCTTTCCAGATCATCCAGGCGTGTTCTGCCTGCAGGTGCAGCATCTCGAGACCGTTTAATGTATGAGCCCCCATTTGCTGACCGTGGGCCAAAAATAGTGTATTGGCCGGATTGTAAATCACATCAAACAACCAATGTTCTTTCGTCAGCGCATCATAAGGGATCATTGGGGCTGCTTCAGTCTCCGGCAACATGCCTAGAGGCGTAGCATTAATAATCAGTAAATGTTCACGGATCAGGGATTTTGTCAACCCTTGGTATGTATAATCCCCATTTCCTTGTGTGGAAACCAGTGATGATGAAATTCCCATAGTGGATAAAGCAAACCGTATAGCTTTAGCAACCCCTCCTGTACCAAGAATGAGTGCATGCTGAGGGACTGTTTCATCCCCGATCCATTTTTTAATCGAATCCCTGAATCCCAACCAGTCTGTATTGAATCCTTTCCATGAGTTTTGACCGGTACGGACAATCGTATTAACCGCCCCTATTGCCCAGGCAGTGGAATCGATGTCATTCAAAAAAGATATGATGGTGGTCTTGTAGGGAATGGTAACGTTAAAACCAATGACACCTGCTCTGAGTGCTTCACCGAGTCGCTCTGTCTTATCGACCGGGAAATTGTCATAAGTGAAATCAGAAAGACCTTCTCGTTGAAATTTTGATTCGAAATAAGGTTTCGAAAATGAATGACCCAATGGATAGCCGATAAGACCAAATTTCATACGGATCTTTTATCGGAGGTTATAATCTGACCATGACACCTGCTTTTGCATTGAATCCATAAGAAGGATAGTCAGCCCAACGTTCACGATTATTACCAAGGATATTATTCACTTCAAGAAAGCCACCTATAGCTGGGGTGAAATAATAATCGCCATGAAGGTTTAAATCAAGCAAAGGATCCAGTCTTGTTTCGGTGCCACCAACTGTGATGTAAGGAAGGCCGTTCTCACCATGAACAATGAATGAAACATGATAGATGTCCCCACCTCCTGTATATGTTGCTTGTCCGTCAATCCCCAGTGTAGGTCGGTGCCATGGCTTATCTTCATGATCGAGTGAATAGAATCGGGTAAATGCATTGCTCCTGATGGTCACATTCTTCAGGACTGCAAACTGCAATGATCCAGACAATCCTATGTAAGATCCGTCATCATACACAGCATTAAACTGGTGTGTCAGATCAAGGTCCTGAAGAAAGAATGCCATATCATCGAAAGAAGTGTATTCACCTGTCATCTCAAAAGACACAGAACCCTTTGTGACCTTTATACCACCATAAATCCTATTTGAAATCATATTACCAATACTGTCGAGCCGGGTGTGGATGTAAGGATTGTAAGATGAGAGTGAATGAAAGTTATTTTTGAAAACATCACCATCCCAACCCGCACGAATGGTAACCATGTCTTCAAATAAGTTGTACGAAGCCTCTATTTCAGGCAGTATCTTATTTTGTTCTTCCTTCAGGAGAAAAGTAGTGCCCAGGCGTACACGTAAATCGCCTGTATGAAAATGAAAATATGGATTGACTAACAAATTATTCAGCGACTTTTCCGAGTTATGCTGAAGCTTCGAAAGGTCTGCTATAACACTGATACCAAGCGGATAATCTGAAGTTGTAATTTTGGTCATCACTTCCCCACCGATGCGCAAGCCTCTTTCTCTGGCACCCAGGTCATCTTTATCAAAAAGATAATTGAACAAGGCCATGTAATGAAAGGTGGGCGCTTCACTCGTGGCATTTGACAAATTGAAATTCAGGTCATAACGGGTAAATGCACGCTTTAACGCGTCTTCATTCGAAGGGATAAATTCAGCACCGTAGAAATATACTTTCTCAAAATGAGCATCTACATATCCATTGATCTGCATGTCATTGGTCAACATATAAGAACCATTGACGCGGCCACGTGAATCAGAAAATTGTTGCAAAGGGATTTTCTTATTGTCTGCGCTCAGATGTCTAAAGTCAATACCCCAATCAAAGTAATCGCCCTGGACGTGGTCATACGAAGCCATGGCTAACAATGAGTTCGGATTGCCATAACCTGCTTTAGCAAAGAGCGGATAGTAATTAGGTTTTGTCTCAGGATTGATCGCCAGTGGTTTCAATTCGGGCACTACATAATCAATGGCAGGTGATGGTGCCAATAACTTGTATTCATATCTTCTGACAGTAGAATCAATGGCCACCGGTGCAGGTACGATTTTGATTTTTTTGGTTTCCATCAACCGCACTTCGAAATCTTTTACGACTTCGATCTGTCCTGTCGGCAAATCGTTTTGCGCAGATGCCAGCAATGCCGTTGAAACGAATATTATACTATAGATCAGCTTCATCATGACTGGTTAATCTCTTTTAGGATTTGATTGCAACTCGAGGGTGTCTGTTGTGACTTGCTTAATCCGGCTTTGGGTTTCCTCTTCCTTCTTAATAATGTTTAGTCTTTGAGTTGCTTCATTGATGATCGCTTCGTCGCCCTGGAAGTTTTCAATGATGGCTTCAATGATGGCTCTGGCATTGAGCAGATCTCCTTTCTTAAATTGAATATCAGACAGCAATATCAGCGACTGGGCAACCCATTCAGGATATCCAACGTTGGCTCTTGCGGCTTCCTCTGCCAGTTTGGCCGCGAGATCGATCTCCCCCTTACGATCATAAATACTCGCAATGTGATATCTCGATTCGGCGGCCAATTCTGCACTGTTGATCCGGATCACGGCATTGAAAGATGCAATAGCCTTATCATAAGTACCTGCCTCAGATGCGAGCATCCCCGAATAATAATGACCCATTGCCCGGATATCGTCAGTGGCGCGCGAGTGTTCATTGATTTTCGATGTCATCGAAAACACGTCAGCTGGGTTTTTCAATTTGTAAGCACTGCGCAATGCACCGAGCATGGCTTCGAATTGTTTTTCATCCGACTCTGCTAAGGGTATGTAGTCTGAATAATACCTGTACGCCCGCGCCATGTCCTGCTGCTGGTTATAGGCAATCAGTGCAGCTTTGTATAATGAGGATGCCAGGTATGCACTTTGTCCATCTTTAATCACAGCCTCATAGGCACTTAATGCTTCTGGCCATTTCTTGACAAGTGACAATGATTCTGCGCGAAGAAATTTGGCTTTTAATGAATAAGCACCTTTCGGGTTTTGATCGAGATATATTTTAAATGACTCAGCGGATTTTTCATAGTTGCCTTGTGCATAATGATTCTCGGCAGCCGCATAAAGGATAGAATCACGCTCTGATCCGGAAACAGTATATCCGGGTATCGTACTTGCAAACTCAAAGAAAGCATCCGGCTTGTCCAGTTCATTGACATAGATTTCCTGGATAGCTGACATGGCCTCTTTTGATGTTTCCGGATCCGGGTTGTACTGATATACGGATTTATAATATTTCAACGCGTCATTAAACTGGCCACTGTTGTAAGACAGCAAACCCAGTTTTAAGATGGCAGGATGTAAAAGCGGACTGCTCTGTTTGTACTGGCTGACTATTCGCTCATAAGAAGCAATTGCTTTTGCTTTTTGATTTTCATCCTGGTAAGTATTACCTGCCATATATAAGGCATCATCAGCCCATAAGGAAGAAGGCATATCCTTCACTAACTCTTCAAGAATTGCAATTTTTTCCTGCGGCTTTTTTTGAAGCCCTTTGATCAAGGCCTTTTGATACCTGGCATAATCATGTCCTGATAATTTATTCTGAATTGACCTGTCATAAAACTGAAGCGCCTTATCCAGTTGATTGCGCTTGAACGCACTATCTCCGGCACGCAAAAGAGCATCAGGCAAAACCTGATTTTTGATAAATACGATATCCGAACCTGAACCTGCAATCAATGCAACACCATTGATAGATATCTCAAACTGGCGCAATGCTTCATTGTAATCAAGTAGACGCAGGTAATTATAGCCTTGCGTGTAATGTCCAATCGTGGGACTTTGCTGAATCGGTAAATCCCCTACTCCTTCCGCAAGTGTAAAGTATTGGTTAAACCATTTAATGCTTTCGCTATAATTATTTTCGAGATGC
>JANMVA010000273.1:0-5827 GCA_031392195.1 Saprospiraceae bacterium
CCATTGGAGCCTGTCCGGTTTTAATCGCGTAAAAATATCTTTTCGAAAAAAGTAGATCCAGCTAAAGAACAGGGGAATAAATACCAGCTCAGCGATTTGTATTTTTTTACCGACAACCGGTAGCGACAATACATCTGTGAATCCCACCGATATAATGTAAGCGGTAAGCAAGAGCATCACTAATCCTGTCTTTTCAGACTGCATGGAAGTAAAGATGCTGAAAATCTTATTGCATTCCGGACATTTGTAAACTGGTCTATGTCGTGACTTGACAACCTCTGCGCACTTTTTTTGGCTATTTTACATGAACTAAGGAGAACCTTTAAAAACATCCTTTTGATCCGTTATGCCCCTTTCCCCTAAAGGGAGAACAAATGATTTAGCTAGTTTTTAAAGTTCCCTAGATGTGAAAATAAAATCTGGAATAAGACCATGTTGAGGTGGGTGATATATTATGTCCTTCTGATCTGTGAATTGGTATCATGGAATGGCTCAAATCTTGACATGTGACAACTGATCGTGCTATTTTTATTCCGAATATTTTTTCACCAAACGGAGATCAGATTAATGATCGGTTTATCACAACGCCGGGCATTGGATTGAAAGAAATTGAGGAACTCGTTATCTATGATCGTTGGGGTAACATGATATTCCAACGATTTAATTTCTTCCCTGATGATCCGGCAGATTTCTGGGATGGACAGTTTAAAGGTGAGAATGCAAGTATTGGGGTTTATGCCTACAAGCTGATACTAGTTTTTGAAGATCAGAGGACAGAAATACGGACGGGAGACCTAACGCTGGTCAGGTGAGAAAATCAGTTGTTTGCGTCCCGGATTGCCCCATGTTTATCCCTCGGAATTATTTGAAAATGCTGTTTTAGAGCATTTATAGAAAAATCATAGATTTGTGGTCCCTCAGAAGAGAGGTTGCCTTTAAATATTGCCAGAGTGGCGGAATTGGTAGACGCGCTGGACTCAAAATCCAGTGTTCGCAAGGATGTGCGGGTTCGAGTCCCGCCTCTGGTACATAACCTTCAAATAATAAATAAGCGCAAGCTTATTTATTATAATTTATTGACTTGCCGAAGTGGTGGAATTGGTAGACACGCACGTTTCAGGGGCGTGTGTTCGTAAGGACATGGGGGTTCGAGTCCCCCCTTCGGCACAAAGGACTAACAGAAAAGGAATTGCTACTGCAATTCCTTTTTTCTTTTCCCAAACATCCTTCCGAAAAACCGCTTCTCAAACTCCCAGAAAAATTTGAATTGTCCAAATATAAATCCATAGAACAGGAGGAACATATTATACACCGGCAGAATTAATACCCAATACAAGACCGAAAACCACCCGGACCGGCCCTTTTCAAAAAATAAATCCATAATCAATGGTTTGATAAACATAACCGTAAATCCCGTGCATGCAAACACAATCAAAATGACAATCACTTGTCCGGCCGATTTTACGTTCCATCTATGTTGTAGCTTTTGTATCCAGGAAGGAGTAGACATAATGACGAATGACGATTTACGAATGACGATTTTAGATTGACGATTACTTACTGAATACTGAATACTGAATACTGTTTACTGACTACTGACTACTGACTACTGATTACTGCTCACTCACTCAATCCAATCCGCCACAAACAAATTCGTCGATCTCGTTTCTCCATTATTTCTGTTCGATGACCAGGCTATCTTTTTTCCATCGGGACTAAACATCGGAAAGGAATCAAAATCAGAATCAAACGTAATCTGCTCAAGTCCCTGACCATCTAATCCTATCATGTATAAGTTGAATGGAAATCCACGTTCGCTGGTATGGTTCGAAGAGAAAATAATTTTATTACCGGAAGGATGAAAGAAGGGTGCCCAGTTGGCTTTCCCGAGATTAGTGATCTGCTTCAAATCGCTACCATCCACATTGCAGACAAACAATTCCATGTTGGTAGGCTGCACCAGATTTTTCGCAAGCAATGATTTATATGTTGCTACCTCTTCTTCTGTCTTTGGTCGGGATGCACGAAAAACAAGTTTTGTTCCATCCGGTGAAAAGAATGCGCCACCGTCGTAGCCTAATTCAGTTGTGATCTGCTTTACATTCTTACCATCGAGATCGCAGGTATATAATTCAAGATCGCCACTCCGCATGCTGGTGAAAACAATTTTATCACCTTTCGGAGAAACAGTGGCTTCTGCATCATATCCCGGATTCTCTACCAGTTTGCCGCGTAAGTCACCTTTCAAATCACTGATATAGATCTCAAATGTTTCATAGACCGGCCATACATAATGTCCACCAACAGTTCGCTCGGGCGCAGGAGGACAAGCTTTATCTGCTTTATGTGTGCTGGCAAATAAAATAGAGGTATCACCGGGCAGGAAATAGGCACATGTCGTGCGGCCAAAACCACTTGAAATACGCTGAGGAATTTTGCTTGTATCAGGAGCTTCAAATGCATTCATGAAATAGATCTGATCACATTCGGCTCCCCAGGCCGGTCTTGTGGCCTGAAAACTGAGTCTTGTGCCATCAAAGCTCCAGTAAGCTTCGGCATTGTCTCCGCCGAATGTCAGCTGATGGATATTGGCTAAATGTTTTTCCTGTTCATACCTTAAGGTATCTGCTGGTGGGGCATCAGCAACTTCTGTTTTTTGCTCTTGTTTAGTCGTACAAGCGAATATTGAGCATATGGCCAGGGCCGTTATCCAGAGAGATTGGTTCATCCTTCGTATTTTAGAGCCGCAAATATAGGCTCAACCTTGCCAGTACTTTATACCTCATAAGATGCAAATCATACCCGTTTCCCAACTTTCCCGGATTTCTTTCCTCTTTTTCTTCTTTGCCATACTATCCTGCAGCACTACCTCAGAATGGCAGAAAGCCGCCAATGCCGGAAGTACAGAAGCCAAACTCATGGCGGATATCGGATTTCTGGCTCATGATAAACTCGAAGGACGCGCCTTTGGAAGTGAAGGTGAAACATTGGCAGGAGCATACATTGCTAAGCGGTATAAACTGCTGGGACTCCAACCAAAAGGAGAGAAGGGTGGATGGTTTCAATCTCTGACGGTTAAAAATCCAAGTCCGCATGGAGTTGAATTTGGAACAGCCAGTGCTCCGGGAAGCCTGACCGGTCGAAATGTAATCGGTTACATGGACCAGGGAGCCCTACATACGATTGTTCTGGGTGCGCATTTCGATCACCTGGGGATGGGTACAATGGGATCATTGCATACGGGTGGTCCTGCTATCCATAATGGAGCGGATGATAATGCAAGTGGGATCGCATTGATCCTTGAACTTGCTGACCGGCTGAAGAGCAACAAAAAATTCAATTATCTATTCATTGCATTTACCGGAGAGGAGAATGGATTGTGGGGTTCCAATTATTATTGTGATCATCCGACGATTGATTTGAGCAAAGTCACTGCGATGCTCAATTTTGACATGGTTGGGCGTCTCAACAGGCAAACCAATAGCATGATCATCAATGGTGTGGGCACCTCATCTGACTGGCCGGATCTGGTGAAGAAATCAAATGTATATAAGCTCGATATCAAAACATCTGAATCCGGTATAGGGCCATCGGATCATACATCATTTTATCTCGAGGATATTCCGGTGCTTCATTTTTTTACAGGTGCACATGAAGATTATCACAAACCATCTGATGATGTACAGTACATCAATGCGGCCGGCATCGATGTCATCACTTCTTTGGTCGTCACGCTTATTGCCAACATGACCAGTGGAGATAAGATCCCTTTTACAAAAACAAAAGATCCCGATCCGTCTACCACTCCAAAGATGGAAGTGACATTAGGTGTGTTGCCCGATTATCTCTATGACGGCAAAGGCCTCAGGATTGATGGTGTGCGTGAAGGAAAACCTGCAGCAACTGCGGGAATGTTGAAAGGTGATATTATAATCAAAATGGATGGAGATGATGTCGCAGATATATATGGTTACATGAAAATCCTGGGCACATTTCATAAAGGTGATAAGACAGATGTAGTGGTGTTAAGAGAAGGAAATGAGATGAAGTTTGATATACAGTTTTAGCACACATTCCCACGTTCAGCGGCGCTACCCCTACCCCTGTGTGCGAAAGAATAAAGCGTTGCACGCTTTTTCTTTTTGGCAACACCGGGGACCTTTCGCACAATTGTTCTTACGGTCTCACGCTCGGTTGCTTATATGTTTGTTTTAATGCTAAATCACTAACGTTGCTGAATGAGGAGGAAGGTTGCATGTTACCTAGATAACGCAGCTCAGTCTTTCCCTCAGCTTCGGTAGAGCTTGCGGTATAACCTGGTACTAAGATACCGTATACGTTATAAGGATAAGCGGTGCCTTGGCATTTTTCAAACATTTAAATCAGTTTTTACATGAAATCGTTTTTAGGAATTGATGTCAGCAAGGGTTATGCTGATTTTGGATTATTGTCAGACCTTCTTGTCCAGCAGGAAGAAATTTTTCAGCTGGATGATACGAAGTTAGGGCATGAACAGTTTGAGATTTGGGTCGAGAATCTTTTTAAACGACACCCTAATCTTGAACTTGATTGTGGAGTAGAGAGTACAGGTGGTTTTGAGAATAATTGGTTTGCGTTAATCGTCAGACTTAGTTCTTCTTTTGCAATTCGCGTAGCCCGATTGAATCCATCGGTGGTTAAAAATTCATCCAGGGCGATGTTAAATGCTAATAAAACAGATGCGGAAAGCGCCAAAGAAATCGCAGGATATTTAAAGAGATATCAGGACCAGGTTGATTATTCAGTTCGGGATAATCAATATGCTGCTTTTCGGTCTTTCCACAATCATTTAGAACTTGTCACAAAGCAAAAGACACAGTTGATAAATGAGTTAAAGCAAGTGCTATACAGCTGCTTTCCCGAACTACAACGCTTTTGTAAGAAAGGAATCCCCAGTTGGGTTCTGGAGCTATTAATATTGTACCCTTCACCTGAAAAACTGGCTAAACAAAAGCCCGGGAAACTAGCCAGGATAAAGGGAATCACAGAGGAAAAAGCTAAATCCCTGATTGAAAAAGCGCAGAATACTATTGCTAGTCGATCTAACCCAACGTATGGATTTTTGATTTCAGAAATGGCCAGTGAGGTAAAAGAAAAGCAAGAGACGGTTAAAAAATTAAAGAAGTATCTCGAGGACCATTGCCAGGGAAAAGAGAAAGAACTGCTTGAATCATTTAAGGGCATAGGTGCGTACAGTGCGGCTGCTATTATGATACAAATTGAAGATATTCATAGGTTTGCTTCGCCTAAAGAGCTAGCATCCTATTTTGGCTTACATCCACTGATCAAAATGAGTGGTGACAAACGAATGGTATCTCGTATGAGCAAGCAAGGAAGGCCAGCCATTCGCGCCATGCTCTATATGTGCGCACACAGTGCCGTTCGAAGCGATGATCATATGCGGTCTATCTATGCGCGGCACAGGGCAAACGGCAAAAATCATAAGCAAGCGATTGGGGTAATAATGCATAAAATGATCAGAATGATCTGGGGTATGCTAATGCATGAAAAACCTTATTCTGGAAGCATCGATCAGACTAATCAGACAAAGAATACTCAAAACCCGGTTCAGGATGAAATAAAAGAAACGGAAAACAAAAGAAGAATGCAGAAATTTGACAGCGAGGCTCCTATCAGCAGGTTGGCTTCTAAGAAAAGAAAGGTTCATGTAACGTCCCAAGCCGGCAATGCCGAACTAGTACGGGATCTTATACATGAACCTATGGGTGAAAATATATAAAAATATTTTCCGGAAGAAGTTTGGAAATTAACGGTATAACTGAGCTGT
>JANMVA010000282.1:0-9760 GCA_031392195.1 Saprospiraceae bacterium
AATGAACCTGCTTTTGCATCAAACAATCTCCTGAAGAGTACGCAAAGGTAAGGCTTGAACAAGACAAAACCCCATAAAGGGAAACTCAGGAAAACTGAGAGACAGGAGTGTAGCTTCTATGATAGGTGATGTACCTATTCAATAAATCGTGGTGAATGCAGGACCCGGACTGTATTATTTCCGGCTCGTGCCCAGTTTTACAAGGAAAATGAGACCGCTTGTAATGAAAACTGTAAGTGTGACGAGTAAAATCAACATATCAAATAGGAGAAGTTAGTTTTGGTTAACAGCGGCTAAGGTGCATAATTTTTATAGGATTTAATAACCTTTCCACAAAATTTTATTTTATCTAAATTCCCTGTTGGACCACAATGAATAAAGCATCTACTCGGTTTGTAATATGTAGCTTTAACGCAAATTGAATTTATGAGATCATCATTTACCCGGGTCCTTTTAGGACTGGTTCTACTTGTATTTTTTTCTGGCAAGTCACTCTTTTCACAGGCAAGTTCTGTTGAGATTTATAAAGACATTAAAAAGTTTGGCGTCCTGGCTAACGTCCTCTATGTAGCCGCTCATCCCGATGATGAAAATACCAGGCTGATTTCCTTTTCCGCTAACCATCTTTCTGCACGTACCACCTATTTATCAATGACCAGGGGTGACGGAGGCCAGAATCTCATCGGACATGAGATCCGCGATATGCTAGGCATGATCCGCACACATGAATTGCTGGAAGCGAGAAAGATCGATGGTGGCCACCAGCTCTTTACCAGGGCAAATGATTTTGGATATTCAAAGACAGCGGCTGAAACTTTTAACATATGGAACCGGGATGAAGTATTGAGTGATGTAGTGTGGGCTATCCGAAAAGTAAAACCCGATGTCATTATCAACAGGTTTAACACTGATACGTTGAGGCCAAACCATGGCCACCACACAGCGTCGGCTATTTTAGCTGTAGATGCATTTGATCTGGCAAATGATCCAAAAGCATTTCCGGAACAATTAAACTATGTCGACCCCTGGCAACCTCGTCGTATTTTTTTCAATACGAGCTGGTGGTTCTATGGATCCAGAGAGAATTTCGACAAAGCGGACAAATCAAAAATGATCAACATCGACATCGGATCCTTTGATCAGGTCACAGGTGAATCCAATAGTGAGATCGCAGGCAGAAGCAGAAGCATGCACAAGAGCCAGGGATTTGGCTCTGCTGAAACAAGAGGTGAAAGCCCTGACTATCTCGATCTCATCAAGGATGCAAATGGAGAAATCCCCAAAAGTATTTTCGATGGCATTGATGTGTCATGGAACAGAATACCGGGAGGATCCGCCATCGGAATTAAAGTAGACGCATTGGAAAGATCTTTTGATTTCAAAGATCCTTCGAAAAGCATTCCGCAATTGATGGCCCTCTACAAATCAATCCAGGCTTTACCTGATTCATACTGGAAAAGAATTAAAGTTGAAGAATGTGAAGCATTAATAAAAAATTGTCTTGGTCTATTCCTCGAAGCCAGAACCAATAAGTTCATTGTCAGTCCCGGTCAGGAACTTTTAATCAATCTTGAAGTCATCAACCGATCTAAAATAAATGTGGTGATGAGTGATGTTTATGTCACAGGAATCGATTCAATTTTATCTTTTAATGAACTACTTAAGTACAACCAGGTATTACTAAAAGAATTCCCGATCACGATTCCGGAGAAATTAAGTATTCCGTATTGGCTTTCTGATACTCCAACAGAAGGTTTATACAACGTATCAAACCAACAGAAGAGAGGGCTTCCGGCCGATCCGCCTCCCATTGTGGCGAATGCAAAATTTCTAATCGAAGGCGAGCCGTTCACTTTTGAAGTTCCCGTTTCTTATCGAATCATCGATCCTGCAGAAGGAGAAATTTATAAACCACTTTCCATTACTCCACCGGTTGCGATCGATTTTGAAGATCAGTTTTTAATTTTCAATAAATCCCAGGAAAGGGTCATCCATATGACACTCACTGCGATTCAGGATAGTGTGACGGGATTTCTCAATCTAAAATCACCAGGATCAGGATGGAAAATTATTCCTGAACGCATTCCGTTCTCGCTGACAAATTCAGGTGAATCAATCGCTACATCCTGCCTTATTACAGCGCCGGATAATCTGAGCAACACAACACTCCAGCCGATCATTGAAATAGGGGATCTGAAATTTCATCATAAAGCAGAAAAGATAGATTATAATCATCTGCCTTATATGTCGATCGTCAGGGATGCAACGGTGCAATTAAGAAGCATTGACATTAAAATAATGAAGAGGCCCATCGCTTACATCCAGGGTGCAGGTGATGATGTTGCCGGTGGATTACGACAGATTGGATTTGATGTGGATGAAATTGATCCGACACAAATATCATCAGCATTCCTGAATAAATACCAGGTTGTCATCTTAGGTGTGAGAGCATTCAATACGATTGAATCACTCGCTTACAAGAATAAAATTCTTTTTGATTGGGTCAAGTCAGGTGGCACCTTGATCGTTCAATATAATGTCAACCGTGGGCTAGTCACTGAGGAAATCGCTCCATTCCCTCTGACTTTATCCCGGGACCGGATCACTGAAGAAAATTCACCGGTGACCATTCTTTCAACTGAACATCCCGTATTTCGTTTCCCTAATAAAATTGAAACCACAGACTTTGACGGATGGGTGCAGGAGAGAGGTTTGTATTTTCCGAATCAATGGGATGCTCAATTCACTCCTTTGTTGGAAATGAACGATACCAATGAAAAACCGACAAAAGGAGCTTTGCTTGTTTCTCCATACGGAGAAGGCTTTTATATCTATAGCGGTCTGTCATGGTTTCGTCACATGCCCGCCGGCGTACCAGGTGCATATAGGTTGCTGAGCAACCTCATTGCCTTAGGTTACAAGAATAGTAAATCCTGATCTCCAATTATATGTTACCCCAATCTGAACCGAATATTCCATGGAAGAGGATTTACATTTTTATCCTCGCCTGGAATGGTGCATTAATCGCCTTATTCTATCTCATCACACTGATCTTTAATCATAAATAAGATGAGTGGATTAGATTGGTTTGTGCTTATTGGTGCAACGGCGTTTATTGTCATCTATGGAATCTGGAAAACACGAAAGAATCGCAACATCGATTCTTTTCTGTTGGGAGATCACAAGACACCATGGTGGACGATCGGCCTGTCTGTCATGGCCACACAAGCGAGTGCCATCACTTTTCTTTCGACCCCGGGACAGGCATTTTCGGATGGCATGCGCTTTATCCAGTTTTATTTCGGTCTTCCGATCGCCATGGTGATCATCTGCATTTTCTTCATACCCCGTTTTTTTCAGATGAAAGTTTTTACCGTCTATGAATATCTAGAGCAAAGGTTTGATCTGAAGACGAGATTGCTCGCTGCATTTCTTTTTTTAGTACAGCGGGGATTAGGTGCAGGCATTACCATTTTTGCACCGGCGATTATATTCTCTGCGATCCTCGGATGGAACCTCAATCTCACAATTATTATCATTGGCTTATTGGTGACATTGTACACCTTCACCGGTGGCACAACCGCTGTAAATGTCACACACAAACTTCAGATGGCGGTGATGATGGGTGGGATTATCACAGCACTGATCATGACGATTTATCTGTTGCCTGAAGGGATCGGCTTTCTTGATTCCCTGAAAATTGCAGGTGCACATGGACGGATGAATATTATCGATTTTAATTTTGACATTGATAACCGTTACACTTTCTGGTCAGGAATCACAGGAGGTACTTTTTTGGCGCTTGCTTACTTCGGTACTGATCAATCACAGGCTCAACGTTATTTATCAGGTCAATCCGTAAGGCAAAGCAGGCTCGGCCTGATGTTTAATGCATTTTTTAAGGTTCCCATGCAATTCATCATATTACTGACAGGTATAATGGTATATGTTTTTTATCAATTTCACCCCTCACCTGTTTTCTTCAACTCGCATGTTGAAAGTGAAATCCTCGCCACTCCTGCAAAAGAAGAATATCTGGGCCTGAAAGAAAAATGGCATCAGGAATATTTATCCAGGCAATCGATTTATACAGGGCTGCAGGGTGGTGATGAATCTTCATTGCTATCTGCAGAGCTCGATCAAAGTATTAATACAGAAAAACAAATTCGCCAGGAAACTAAATTATTAGTTGAAAAAGCGCTTCCG
The DNA here is from genome assembly GCA_031392195.1 of Saprospiraceae bacterium. Classification (GTDB taxonomy): domain Bacteria; phylum Bacteroidota; class Bacteroidia; order Chitinophagales; family Saprospiraceae; genus Opimibacter. Next base: position 4,207 of record JANMVA010000282.1, read on the forward strand.
GAAGCAGAATCAAGGGATACGGACTATATCTTCATTCGCTTTATCCTCGATTTTTTACCAAAAGGCATTATCGGACTTTTAATCGCAGCTATTCTCGCTGCAGGGATGTCATCTACAGCATCTGAATTGAATGCATTGGCCTCTACGACCACAGTTGACTTTTACAAGCGCATAGTTAACCAATCCGGAAGTGAAAAGCATTATGTCTATGCTTCAAAGGCTTTTACATTAATGTGGGGATTGATTGCGATGGGATTTGCAGCTTTTGGTTCACTGTTTGATAATCTGATCCAGTATGTCAATATTGTGGGATCGATTTTCTACGGGACGATTCTGGGAATTTTCTTTGCCGCCTTTTTCCTGAAAAGAGTTTCCTCGACTTCGGTTTTTATTGCAGCCCTGATCGCAGAGGCAATCGTGCTGCTCTGTTTCTGGCAGACGGAGATCGGGTTCTTATGGTACAATGTAATTGGATGCAGTGCTGTCATGCTCTTTAGCTTACTGATCACAGCCATTGGGAAAAATCCGGAAATGCCCTTTCTCAATAAAAAAAATCCCGGCTGACTTATATCAACCGGGATCTTGATTTTATTGATGCCGATCAGGAAACTTAATGCATTAAGCTTTTTTCCATTCAGCGATTGACTCTTCATTCATCTTGATGTAGTCTGCATTATTGGCTTCTTTCGCCAGTTCAAGAGAACGGTTTGCAGTAGTGATGGCACCTTTCTTATCACCAAGTCCAGCCTGGATTAAAGATTTAGCACGCAACACCCAAAATTTTTCATTGCCCATATCAATGGATTTGTTCACCCACTCTAATGCCTTGTTCAGGTCTTTTCCTGCATTCAGGTAATAGTTGGCAGCAGAATAATAATCACCTGATGAAGGACCAGCCATCACTTTTGCGATACTGGCTTCGACACTTTGGTCAGTATTGACTTTGATGGAGATAGGTACATATACATTATCCCATAACACATAAAAATCACCTGAATTCAGTGTGAGATTATCAAAACCCATCATCAACGTTTCGACAACGATTCCTTTAGGCATCACAATCGCATCAGTTGTGATCGTGATCGGAGTCACTTCAGACTCCAGATAAGATCCGAAGTTGGTACTGTTGTGCGGGTACAACATAAACGACCATGTCTTCTGACCTGGCTTGGACAATAAAGCATATGAACCCTTTGTCACGTTTGCACCTCCAAATACTACATCCTCGCTGAATGTAATCTTGGTTGCAGAATTTGCACCTGTACGCCAAACAGCATCAAAGGGCACCAGGTCACCATAGATAGTCCGGCCTTTCTTGCTTGGACGTGAATATTCGATGGTCACATCTGTCAGACCAATCTTTTGTTCCACCTTAGATAATGGACTGGCAGCAGGTGTTTGTATTTGAGCTCCTGCAACTGCAGCAAGCATCATAAATAAGATAAGGAAACCTAAACTTCTCATGTTTTAAAGATTTTTATGAACGATTCTATTGTTAATTGACAGAGGATAATGATTTCATCTGCCCCATAAAGCAAAAAAAGCACTCCTTTTTCGAAGTGCTTTTAGTGACAGCGCTGGGATTCGAACCCAGGACCCACGGCTTAAAAGACCGTTGCTCTACCGACTGAGCTACGCTGTCAGAGATTGCACCTTTGCGCAAATAAGGCCGCAAATATATTACTTTTTCATATCGAACGTAAGGACTGCTCCGAATTTACGGTTTTTCACCATGTTCATCAGGTTCCGGCCCACATGCGAGCGACCGCAGATTATATCGCTTTCCCTCCACAGCCTCAAGCACATAGGGGAAATACTCACCCGCTTCCAGAAGAAGATCACTGACCTCTTTATACCTCGACGAATAATGTCCTGTGATCAGGCAGGATGCCCTGGCAGCTGAAGCAATCCTGCCGGCATCCCCTGCAGTAGTATGTCCGGTTTGCTCAGCCAAAGAGATCATATCATTCCGGAAAGTTGTTTCATGGTATAGAACCGAAACATCCCGGATGAATGAAAGGATCCGCTGATCATAACGCGTATCCGAACAATAAGCATAACTCACAGTGCTTTCATTCCCATGTGTAAATTCACTATTCGGTATTCGTGTCCCATCAACCTCAATGTCATTTCCTTTTTTTAATTCACGAAGTTGCTCAATCGTCAGTGAATAAGATTTCAGTCTTTCTTTATGGAGCTTCAAAGTCGATGATGTCTCTCTGAACAAATAACCATTGCAGGCGATCCGGTGGTACAACGGGAATGTCAGTATTTCAAGATTCCCTCTTCCCCAAATCCTGTTCAATCCCAATGGAGAAGATTCTATGATGCTCAGCGGATAATTTATTTTTAACTCTGTATACCTGATAATTTCGGTTAATAATCCTTTTATCCCGACAGGACCGAAAACAATCAGTGGTTCAGTTCGATGCAAATGCGTAAACGAACTGAGTAGTCCCGGCAATCCAAATACATGATCTCCGTGGAGATGGCTGATGAGTATGATTTCGATTTTAAATGGCTTGATGCCTGCATCACGCAACCGCATTTGGGTGCTCTCACCGCAATCAATCAGGCAAAAAACCTGATCGTACTGGATCACTTGCGCTGATGGATGCCGACCATGCATCGGCAATGCAGATCCTGAACCTATAATCGTCAGTGCAAATTCAGCCATGAAAAATGGCAGATAAGGATTACAAAAAAGGAAAAGTTACTCCTCTTCGCTAGGAGCTTCGTTATCCAGGTTACGTTCTACATCTTCCATGTAAACGTAGTCGATGGATTCTGTGACAGTTGGAATGATGGCAAGGATCGTATCCAGTCTTGATATTTTAATCAGCTTCTCTACGCTGGGATGGGCTATACCCGTAATGACATAGCTGCCGTAATCTTTCCAAAGTCGGTTGGCCGTCAGGATGGCACTGAGTCCAGAAGAGTCAACATACTTGACCTGGCTGAGATCAAAGATCAGGTTACGAACACCTTCATTGCGAAGGAAAACAAACTCTGATTTCAGATCTGGTGCAATCAGAGAATTGAGATTCTCCTCATCAAGGGACAATACAGCGTATTTATCCTGCTTATCTAACGTAAACTTCATCCGATTTTTTTTGGCTAATTGCAAGGCCCGGATACTGTCGGGGCGCTCGCAAAAGTACCCTATTTTCCATAAATTCTATTCCCTCAATTCGTTATACACGTAAGAATCCTTTGTTTCAGAATTGAAAATTCCAAATCCTTCATTATTTTAACCATAACGAAAATCAATATCTGATTGATTTGAAATCATTTCAATCTATATCAGTGTTATTATGACAAAACGTCACCATCAGGACAAATACAAGCTTAAATGGCAGGCTTGGACTGCTTTTTCACCGGTTGGAATTGTTTTGGATGAGTGGCTTTCGTATAAGTCGTACTTTTATAAATAGTTCTTATATTGGACATTAATTTAATATATCCCAAGCGTCACACATGAACAGAAAGTTCTCTCCCAAGGTCAAAAAGATCATTTCCTTGAGTAGAAATGAAGCTTTACGGCTAGGGCATGATTATATTGGAACAGAACATTTACTCCTCGGTATGCTCCAGGACAACGACAACCTTGCTGTCAGGGTACTGGATGCTATGGATGTCAACTTTGATGAACTCAAAGGAAAAATAGAAGACACGATTGCAGATAGTAAGACAGAGCAAACACCGACTGGAAATGTTCCTCTCAACAGGCAGGCAGAAAGAGTGCTCAAAGTTACTTTTCTGGAAGCCAAAAATCTCAACAGCGACGAAATCAGTCCTGAACATCTCATGCTTTCTATATTGAAGCATGGTGACAATATCGCCAGCAAAGTGCTGTCTGAATTTGATATCAATTATGAAACCTATAAATCCGAACTGGAGTATGTCATTCAGGAAGAATCAGGCAACTACCAGGAATTTATGAACCAGGGACCATCAGAAGAAGGCTCTTACGAAGAGGAAGGAGAAAAAGGACAATTCGGATCCAAGCGAGGTGCATCCAAATCACGCACTCCGGTGCTTGACAATTTTGGAAGGGACATCACAAGACTTGCTGAAGAAGATAAACTCGATCCAATCATAGGCAGGGAAACGGAAATTGAACGTGTTTCACAAATTCTCAGCCGCCGTAAAAAGAATAATCCAATTCTGATCGGCGAACCCGGTGTTGGTAAAACGGCTATCGTAGAAGGACTTGCATTGCGCATCATGCAACGAAAGGTAAGCCGCAACCTTTTCAATAAACGGATCGTCATGCTTGATCTTGCAGCCCTGGTTGCAGGTACCAAATACCGAGGTCAGTTTGAAGAACGAATGAAAGCCATCATGGGTGAACTGGAAAAATCCAGAGACGTGATTCTGTTCATTGATGAAATTCACACCATTGTGGGGGCTGGTGGTGCCACCGGATCACTGGATGCATCCAACATATTCAAACCTGCTCTTTCAAGAGGCGAACTGCAATGTATTGGCGCGTCAACATTGGATGAATACAGGCAACATATTGAAAAGGATGGCGCATTAGACAGGAGGTTTCAAAAAGTTCTTGTGGATCCGCCTTCTCCGGAAGAAGCAGAACACATCCTGCACAATATTAAACCCAAGTATGAGGAGTTTCACAATGTGGCCTACTCTGATGAAGCAATTCGTGCATGCGTGAAGCTAAGTGATCGCTATATCAGCGATCGTTTTCTTCCGGATAAAGCAATAGACGTACTTGATGAAGTCGGAGCGCGTGTCCATTTGAAAAACATCCACGTTCCGAAACACATTGAAGAACTGGAAGCCCAGATCGAAGTGATCAAGGAAGAAAAAAATAAAGCTGTCAAAAGTCAGCAATATGAAAAAGCTGCCGACCTCCGTGATCATGAATCCAAGCTTGTCAGAAAACTGGAAAAAGCAAAGGAAGATTGGGAAGAAGAATCCAAAACAAAAAAATTCCCGGTTACGGAAGATGACATTGCAGAGGTCGTAGCTATGATGACTGGTATTCCGGTCAAACGAGTCGCTCAAAGCGAGAGTAAGAAACTCGTAGGCATGACTGATGATCTGAAAAAAGTCATCATCGGTCAGGATGAAGCCATCATTAAGGTTTCTAAGGCCATCCAGCGAAACCGGGTCGGATTAAAAGACCCATCCAAGCCTATTGGTTCTTTCATTTTTCTCGGACCAACCGGTGTGGGTAAGACTGAGCTGGCGAAAGCACTTGCTCGCTACCTCTTCGATACGGAAGATGCTTTGATCCGTATTGACATGAGTGAATACATGGAGAAATTCTCCGTAAGTCGCCTTATTGGCGCCCCTCCCGGATATGTAGGTTATGAAGAAGGTGGCCAACTCACTGAAAAAGTAAGACGGAAGCCCTACAGTGTTGTCCTTCTGGATGAAATTGAAAAAGCGCATCCGGATGTCTACAACATTTTGCTCCAGGTGCTGGATGATGGCCAGTTGACAGATGGTCTTGGCAGAAAAGTGGATTTCAAAAATTCACTCATCATTATGACCTCTAATATTGGGGTTCGCCAATTAAAGGACT
>JANMVA010000294.1:0-2755 GCA_031392195.1 Saprospiraceae bacterium
TTGCAAAAAATTCACCTTTCATCATCACTTTCGATTTTCTGGAAGAGTATTTGGATGACTTTGGACAACTACAGGAAGACTATTGGGTCATCGCGGCAAATATTGAATCCGGACTTGTGAGCAATGTTTTCAATAATACCACCGTAGGTTACCCAAGCTATTCCAGGTTGGATAATAAGATCCTCTTCACGTATTATGATATCAACAATGACATCTTGTTATTGGGTACAATTAATATGCAATCCGGCAATAAAATTGTCCCTGTGGCAGGAACGGATGTTGTGTTGATCAATCAGGCACAGAAAGGTGTTTGGTTTCAAACAGGTGACAGGGATTTTACAGCAGTCAATGATCCGGAAAAATTTATTGAAATCTCTGTTTCACCTTCGCCGGCAACAGATTGGCTTCGGGTTGATTGGTTAGATGTCAACATCGGAAATGCCGAATTTCAAATGACTGACATCACCGGACAAATAGTGAAAACCGGAATTATAGAAAATGGAAATTCAACTGATGTTGGATCTTTGTTGCCCGGTGTATATTCCATCCTTTTGAGGAACGATGATTTTCAATCAAGGAAATTATTTGTGAAAAAATAGATTTCAAGACATCACTCATTGTTCAAAAAAATATTAATTATCCGGTTCAGTTCGATAGGTGATATCGTCCTGACGACGCCTGTGATCAGGTGCCTGAGATCGCAATTAAATGCAGAGGTTCATTATCTGACGAAACCGGCTTTCGCAGATATTGCGCTGAGCAATCCATTCATATCAAAAGTGATCACACTTTCGGATCAGATCGAATCGACGATCGCAATGCTGAAGGAAGAAAACTATGATCACATCTTAGACCTTCATCATAATTTAAGATCGGCCCGTATTAAGCTGGCATTGAAGAGACCGTCTACTTCTTTTTCCAAGCTGAATTTTGAAAAATGGCTGATTGTCAATTTCAAGATCAATCGATTACCCCAAAAACATATCATGGACCGTTATTTTGAAACTGTCGAAAGGCTCGGTTGCAGGAATGATCAGAAAGGACTTGATTTTTATATTCCACCGGAGAAGCATGTTCATGTTACAAATCAATTTGGTGATGAATTTAGTGTGTATGCCGCTATCGTCATCGGCGCAGCACACGAAACGAAATGCATGACTGCTGACCAGATCAGTGAGCTTTGTCGAAAACTAAGCATGCCAGTTGTTTTGCTTGGAGGGAAAAAGGAGTTTTCCAAGGCTAACCTCATCATGGATCAACTGAAAAGTCAACATGTCAGAAATGCCTGCGGTCAATTCGATATTTTCGAATCCGCTTCCATCCTCAGTCAATCATCGGCCATCATCACGCATGATACAGGCATGATGCATATTGCTGCAGCCTTAAAAAAACCCCAGATCGTTGTCTGGGGAAACACTATTCCGGAATTTGGCATGACGCCATATTACGGAAGTGAGAATGTTGTTTGGCACAGCTTCGAAATCCTTGGTCTGAAATGCCGTCCCTGCAGCAAGCTCGGATATGAAAAATGCCCTAAAGACCATTTTAAATGTATGCTGGATCATGACCTCGACTCAATCGTCCAAAGCGCAAAATCTATTTTGAAGAATTAATTGCGATGTATTTTGTTGCTGGAGTTTTCTCCGGCAACTATGCAGTAATGACTGTTACCATGAGTTTTCTCCTACAACCAAGACTGTTACTTGTTGCTGGAGTTTTCTCCGGCAACCATTACGGCTCAAATTATTGAGCTCTGTATTTCACCTTCCCTCCCACAATCGTCATCAAAACCTTCGCCTTCGGAATACTATCATCCGCACAAGTAATCAGATTTTGTGAAAGCAAAACAAGATCTGCGAGCTTGCCCTCTTCGATACTTCCTTTCTTGTCTTCTTGGAATCCTGCATAAGCATTCCCCAACGTATAAGAATACAGAGCTTCTTCCCTTGTCATCTTTTGTTCCGGGAAAAATTCCATACCATTATCCAATCTCTTCCTTGTCACCGAAGCATAAAAATTAGGGATCGGATCCACCCGTTCAACAGGGGCATCGGTTCCATTCGCAATGATGATTCCCTGATCGAGCAAGCTTCGCCATGCATATGCTCCGGTTCGTGCTCTTTCTTCGCCTAATCGTTTCTCAACAAATGGTGCATCCGATGTACAGTGAACTCCTTGCATGGAAGCAATAACCCCTAGCTGCTTAAATCGCGGCATGTCTGCCGGATCCAGGTGTTGTGCATGTTCGATACGCCAGCGTAAATCTTTTTCCTCAGGATGAGCTTTCATGTCCTACCACAATTACAGAACGACCAGAATAGTCAACACGCTTACCAAGCAAGTTCTGACGGAAACGGCCTTGTTTACCTTTCAATACATCTCTCAATGATTTCAATGCACGTCCACCTTCTGCCTTTACAGCATTTGATTTACGGCTGTTATCAAACAATGAATCTATCGCTTCCTGCAGCATCCTTTTTTCATTACGAAGGATAACTTCAGGCGCTTTAATTTCCAATAATCTTTTTAAACGGTTGTTACGGATAATAACCCTGCGATACAGATCATTCAGATCAGAAGATGCAAAACGGCCACCATCCAAAGGAACAAGCGGACGCAGTTCCGGTGGAATTACAGGAATGTATTGCATTACCATCCATTCAGGACGGTTAGTGATCCTTGTATTCGCATCACGGAAGGCTTCTACAACACTTAAGCGTTTTAATGCATCCGCTTTACGTTGCTGTGATGTTTC
>JANMVA010000327.1:0-7914 GCA_031392195.1 Saprospiraceae bacterium
CTCCGCCGTTGGTAATTAGCGAAGAGGAGATTGTGGATGTTTGTGAGAAGATTGGAAGGGCACTTGATCAACTATAGTTCCTTCCTCAACCTCGCCACAGGAATATTGAGCTGCTCCCTATATTTGGCGACGGTGCGGCGCGCGATGCTGTAGCCTTTTTCCTCCAGCATTTGCCTGAGCTTTTCATCGGAGAGCGGTTTGCGTTTACTCTCTTTACCGATGATCTCACCTAGAATGGATTTCACTTCCTGAGTGGAGACTTCCTCCCCCTCTGTATTCACAATTGATTCGGAGAAGAAATCTTTCAGACGCTTGGTACCGAATTCTGTCTGCACAAACTTGCTGCTTGCGACTCGCGACACAGTAGATATATCGAGCCCGGTGATCTCGGCAATATCGCGCAGGATCATCGGCTTCAACTTCGTCGAGTCACCGGTGAGGAAAAATTCTTTCTGAAACTGCATGATCGCATACATCGTCTGCTTGAGTGTATGCTGCCGCTGCTTGATGGCATCGATAAACCATTTTGCGGAATCAATTTTTTGCTTGATGAAAATGACCGCTTCTTTATTCTCCCGGTTGACTGTATTCGCCACTTTCTTAGTCTGGTAGGACTTGAGCATGTCGACGTACTGGTCATTGATGCGCAGGTCAGGAGCATTGCGCATGTCCATGGTGAGGTCGAGCTCGCCATCGCGGTTGGTCACCATAAAATCCGGAATGATCGTCTGGGTCTGCGTATCAAACTGGCTGGTATAACCACTGGCCGGTTTTGGATTCAATTTTAAAATTTCATCCAACGCGCCTTTCAATGTATCCTCCGAAATTTCCAACTGACGCTGCAATCGCGAAAAGTGTTTTTTGGAAAATGCTTCGAAATATTTATTGAGGATAAGGAGTGCCAGCCTCAGGCATGTGATCAGGTCATCATCATCAGTGTCTTCAGCCAGATGGAGACGCTGCTGTAATTGCAACATCAATGTCTCTCTCAGATCTCTCGCTCCAACACCGGGCGGATCAAATCGCTGGACCATCGCCAGCACTTCGGTGACTTGTTTGGGTGTGACCTCAATGTTGTAAGCAAATAATATGTCATCGATCAATGAAGGGGTCTCCCTGCGCAGGTAACCTGTATCATCAATGCTGCCGATGATCTGCTGCGCGATGATCCGGTGCACTTCGGAATCGAGATTGAGTAATCCTAACTGCTGCTCGAGATAATCATGGAAGGTATTGGCAACAACTGCGGGTAAACTTTTTTCGCGAGGCTCAGCCTGCGTATCCGTGGCGCGATAGCTAACCGGATCATCCTCGATGTAATCGTTCAGGTAATCATCGAGCTCATAATCCTCATCCTTATCCTTTTCGTTGTCATCGGATTTGTCATCACCGTTTTCGGAAGCGCTTTCAAAGGAATCAGGTTCTTCGAGGGCGGGATTAGCCTCCAGCTCTTCTTTAATGCGTTGCTCCAACGATACGGTCGGGATCTGTAACAACTTCATCAGCTGAATCTGCTGAGGGGATAGTTTCTGTAGAAGTTTCTGTGATAATAGCTGTCTGATCATACTGACGCGGGGCTGCTAATGGCAAATATAGCGACCTGATTTCATATTATGAAAATTTTTAATTTGAAATCAGAGGGGGTTCCAGGTAGATGGGTGAGATTGCTTCATGATTAACAATTGGCAGGAGGACATCGTTGCGAAACAAAGCAATGATCTGTAGTTACCCTTTCAACCCCCTGGCCCCCTTCAAAGGGGGAACGCGACTGTGCATTTTCTGAAGATTCAAAATAAAAACATCAGAGTCCTGACAATCTTTGTGTCTCAATCTTCAATCATTCGAACGGTATAGAACAAGCCTCCCCCTTCGAAGGGGGTCGGGGGGTTGAGACTTTGACTAATTTCGCCCCCTGATTCGATCCCGATACCGACGTGCACGAGCATCATCCTGATACACCTGAGTCTTCTCTGTTCCTTGAAGTCTTCAGATCCAAAAGCGAGCTTCACAAGATCCTGTGGATTACAGCCCTGTGGGTTTTCTTCTCAGTCGGGCAGGCTATATATGATCGTGTCCTCCTGCTCTCTGAGGGTGTAGATGTCTCCATGACCGATTTCTGGACAGACATGTTTATCAATATCCTGGCCACGGCTTTCGCAGGTCTGATCGGCGGGGCAATTCTCGTCGCCTATCTCCAGCGATGGGTGAGAAATCATCCTTACGGCAAGGCGATCGGATTTATCCTCATCGCCTTCACACTGATCATTTGTTTTGTAACCATCGTGGCATTTCTAACAAGAGTCACCCTCGTTGAAAATGATCCACTGGAGAAAGATCTAATCTATCAACTTGGCGCGCACATTCGCAGCCTTGCATTTGTGAAGGATTATTTTCTATGGTTGTTCATCGTCCTCGGTACGATCGCCGGCCTCCTGATCAGCGATAAATACGGACCGGGCAACCTCGGGACATTTCTCAGGGGAAAATATTTCAGGCCGAAACGCGAAGAGCACATCCTTATGTTTCTGGATCTGCGCAGCTCTACCTATATCGCCCAGGTACTTGGCGAGGATCTCTATTTTCATTTTATCAAAGACGTCATCCGCGATGCAACACCAATCATCCTGAAATACAAAGGGAAGATCTATCAATACGTCGGCGACGAGATCACTGTCACCTGGTGGATGTCGCAAGGACTCAATCGATTAAATTGCATCCGTTGTCCGCTCGAGGTACGGAAGATTTTCAATCATCGCTCTTCTTATTATATGGCCACTTATGGTGTTGTTCCTGATTTCAAAGCAGGCCTTCATTGCGGTGCCGTGATGGTCGGTGAGATCGGCGTTGTAAAAAGAGACATCGCATTCTCAGGTGAAGTAGTCGGCACGGCAGCCCGAATACAAAAACGATGCAATCATCTGGAAGTAAACCTGCTGATCTCTGATGACCTCAAAAATCTCCTCAACTGGTCAGGTTCCAAACTCCTCCCCGTACACAAAGGCGATTTGTTGATCAAGGGGAAGATGGAAAATTTGGAACTATACACAGTAGTCAAAGAATAATTTTTTTTTCAATGTAGAGACGCGATTAATCGCGCCTCTACATTGAAAAAAATTATTCGATTATCTTTTTCCTTCCCATCTGCGCCAGATTAACTCTCAATCCCAAATGTTTTGTCGAACCCGCCTGATGGTATACGGCAAATCCATAATCGAGCACAAATATTTTGAGATTGACACCGATGCCGGCAGAGAAGCCGGAGAGGCTGCGGAGATTGACAACCGATAATTCTTTGCGGCGCTGATGATTATATCCTAGGCGCAACATCAGGCCTTCATTTTTTCCGATCAGGAATTCACCACCAAAGGTGAGATGCCTGAATACATTGTCGACACTTTCACCAAACTTGCTTGGTTCTTTTGGCTCTTCACCAAATCCGATTCCCGTATCATCATCCAGCGGGCTGTCATAATTCAGATCCCAACGATTGATGTCATGCAATAATACAGACAACCTGAAAGGAACATATTGCAAACGCTTCGAATAGCCAATCTGAAAATCAACAGGCATACGACCGGTTTCATCTTCCGGGTAATATTTTGAAAGTTGTGCACCAATGCCACGTAATACAATTGCATAATGATTAAATCCATCATTACTCCTGTAGGTGATACCCGCATCGAAAACGAATCCGGTCGATTTATAAGATTCAAGTGATGATTGTACATAGCGCATCAATATACCGGCAGTCATGCGTTCATTGAGCACGCGTGACATACCTGCATTGATCGACAGTTCATTTGCTTTGAACTCACCATTGACATTGCCCATGTCATCAGCGGCAACAAAATCTCCATAGGCTAGATAATGCACACCTCCATGAAGTGTCGATTTCAATTTTGGAAAATAACGGGCGTAACCTGCATATCCATTATCGATACCCGCAAAATGAAAATTGTGCTGGAAGATGAAGCTGTTGCTCATCGATTCATTGAGCATGGCCGGATTGCCACCGACGAGGCCATAGTCATCAGTCATCGCAGCGATCTGGCTGCCTCCTAATGCAGTTGCTCTCGCGGATGTAGGGAGATGAATAAATTCGAATACACGTTCACCACCGCGTTGACTAAATCCACTGGTAATGCCAAGGGCTACAAAAAGAAGAACTACACTACTTCTTCTCCCACTGTGTATAACAGCGGCCGCTATCGCACAACATTGTCTTGTAAAGTTCTCCTGATTCATTATATAGTTTTAACAGCCCATGCTCGTTATCGCCATGAAGATAGTAGCCTTCAGTCTGAAGGGTCCCATCCGGATAGTATTCTGTAAAAGGTCCATTTTCCAAGTTTTGTTGCATGATCACTTCATCGAAAAGTGATCCGTCCTCCAGGTATTTCCTCCACATGCCATACATCTCACCATCGACATAATAACCCCGCAATTCAATTTTTCCATTTGGATGAAAGTATTCATACAGGTCATCGATCTGACCATTCTTATAACGTTCCCGGACCTTCACTTGTCCATCTGCATAATATAACTCACGGATCCCCATTAGTTTGTCGTTCTGATAATAACCTTTCTCATACAATATCCCCATCGAATCGACCTTGGTATAGACCCCATGGTAAGTCGAATCCTCCTTATTGATTGAATAGGTGGTGACATATTTATTATCCGGATCCAATACCATCTTCGTTGGTGCCTTTTGGCAGGCGGCGAAGGAAATAACGATTGAAAAAAGAAGAGTCGGGCGCATCATAATTTTTTGTTAACGCATTTCCCTAAAATGAAATTGCCCGATGCAGGCAGTCCTGATCGGGCAATTCAGTTTTTTCAACTTTTTTTCCCCTAGTAAAAGGTATAACGGTTGTCTTTAAGCTTGGCTTTTTCTTTAATGGCCTCCATTAATCTGGTATCCACACTTCCCCGGGCAGCCATAGACAACTGCATTCGGAAAGAAGCTATATCCGTTGACAAGCTGGCTTCTGTACGATGGATCAACTGAACCACGAACACACCATTCTCGCCGATGATGGGCTCAGAAGTCTCATTCAATTGCATGACTGAAACACGTCCGATAACAGCCGTTTCGCCACCGAGATTCTGGAGGTAATTCATATTAAAGTTCACATTGTTAAATGTATCAACAGGAACTCCAAATTGCGCAGCAACTTCATCAATGTCTTTACTCGTGATTTTTGATGCCAGTATTTCTGCTTTCTTCAATTTTGTCACATGAGGAGTGAAATTTTCCTTCACTTCTGCCAATGTAGTGACTCCCGGTTTGATTACAGATTTCAATGCAGGGATGACATAGCGTGCATTGTAGAACAAAGTAGGCTCGTCATAGATATACACCTCAGGTGCTACCATGTTGGGTTTGGTTTCCGGTTCAAATGCCCAACGGATGATATCACGCGATGTGCCACCACTACCCAATGTTGAGAACTGGTATTCATTCGCCGTGAGGCCTTGTGCGGTTTCGATACTCAATTCAGGTTTCTCGGCAATTGATTTTTTCAATTCGTCAATCGTCCTGTTCTGGCCGCTAAACTCAAGCGCATCATCATAGATCCTTGTTTGCGTTTCTTCTGATGGGACAATCGGTTCGACGAGATAAGCAAGCTTGATCCCGGTTTCGTTTTCGATAAATTTCTGATCGGTGATCTCTACAAGGTGAACACCAAATTGTGTCATCACGGTGTAAAGTTTTCCCGGCTCAGCTTTGTAAAACAGCAGGTCATTAAATGGCTTCACCATCCGGCCTGCGGCAGAAAAACCAAGATCACCACCTTGAGCACCACTGCCATCCTGGCTGTGACGCATGGCAAGTGAATCAAATCTTCCTTGTCCACTTTCGATGACCTGCTTCAGACTGTCAATCGTCTTTGTGGCCTGTGTTGCTTGTTGTGCATTCTCTGCCCGAATCAGAATGTGACGAGCCTCTACGGAGTCGGCGATCACTTTTTTGCCGAGTACTTTGACTGCACGAAATTCTGCGCCATCAATATAAGGGCCATGAACAGCACCTACCGGCAAGTTAAAAACCAGATTAGCAATCGTATCGGTGAGATCTTCTTTTTTAAAGTAAGTTTCATCCATGATGCCAAAATTGTTTTCAACAAACAATGAATCCTCCGTAGTTGAACGGAATTCATCTAATTTCTCAACAATATTCTCGCGCACCAATGCTGTATCTTCTGCAGTTGGAATGACATTGAAAACGACGAAATCGACAGAACGAAATTCTTCTTTTCGCTTCATCATTCCTTTGTGCTCTTCCATGAATTTTTTATAATCTTCATCCGTCAGTTTCACTTCACTGTCAGCGATCGTATCAATCGGAATGCGCACATATTTGAAGTCAAGGGATGAGCCTTGTTCGGCTTGCAATTGCTGAGCTAACCATGTGGGTGTATAAATTCCTTTCTTAACGATGTTCGCCAGTTTGGTTTGCAACCTGTCTTTGCGGATCTCACCAAGCTGGAATGCCCAGAACTCTTCGAGTTGTGGCTGAAGCTTGCCTGTTCCGAGGTTAGCTTTGATCTGATCCAGGTTTTCGCGCTGAATCTGGCCTGTATTTGGGTCGCGGAAATTTCGCTGGATGATTGGGCTTAGTCTGGTACCATACTGGAGCTCTTCCATTTCTTCTTCACCGACACCCATGCCAAGAGATTCAGCTTCTTCATTGAGGAGCTGCTCTTCGATCATATAGTTCCATATATAGTTGCGCTGCCCATATACATCTCCGGTGGAGTTTGGATAAAGAATGCGTTCTGCGCGCTGAAAGTCATTCCAGTCGATCTTGTTGCCGTTGACGCTTCCGACGGTAAACTGGTTGCCTTGTGACCGCTGAGCGGTGCTCACCATGTCCATGGCAACAAAGCCACCCATCCCGAGGGCGATCAGGACAATGAGGATCCAACTGTTTTTACGAATCTTACTGATTAAAGCCATAATAAAATACTATATATACCTTGTTGTTTTTCAATAGATTAAGACGAATTTTGGAGATGTTTTGACAGGATCTGGCGAACCCCACCCAAAAAAGCCCTGCAAAAGTACATTTTGTGGCAGGGATTATCAAATCCGACTCAACATAACTTGCTCTCTCCATCGACAATGATCCCTTCCATGGACGGGGGAAAGCCCCGCCACTACACAATATTGTTTTTTCCCTATGCACCCTGCCCTATGCCCTATGCCTTTCTAAATATTCCAAGGCTTGGGCAAGCGAGGATTGTATTGGAGGGGGCGAGCCCCTCCAATACAATCCTCGCTTGATCCTTTGCGCTTTGATCCATTGATCCCTTGATCCTGGTTGGCTGTAGCAAAAGGATGCGCAATAGCAGGTCGAACCATGATCCCTTGCTCCCATGCTCTCCCGCATCTTTGCTGCTGCAAAGGCGGGATCTTCGCTGCGCTTCGACATGCTTCCTGCCTTTGTCCTACTTTTACCTACTTAATTTTAACCGCTATCCCTGAATGTCCTCCAACCGAAAAGCCTCCATCGCATTCATTTTTGTCACCTTACTAATTGACATCATTGGCTGGGGTATTATCATTCCTGTTATGCCCAACCTCATCAAGGATATGGAGGGTGTCAATACCGGCACAGCTTCTAGCCTGAACGGATGGTTACTCTTCGCGTTCTCGATCACCCAGTTTGTGTTTTCACCCATTATTGGAAACCTGAGTGATAAATTCGGACGCCGGCCCATTCTCCTTCTTTCACTTTTTGGATTCGGGTTGGATTACATTTTATTGAGCTGGGCTCCCACGATCGAATGGTTATTCGTCGGTCGGGTGATAGCCGGTGTGACAGGTGCAAGCTTTACAACTGCGTCTGCTTATATCGCTGATATCAGCACGGACAAAGACCGGGCACAAAATTTCGGGATGATCGGT
>JANMVA010000360.1:0-6922 GCA_031392195.1 Saprospiraceae bacterium
TGGATACTTCCTGAGATCATCGAAGCGTATACTGAATTATTTAAAAGAGGAGTTGCACATAGTATCGAAGTATGGCAGCATGATGAGCTCGTAGGCGGCTTGTATGGAATTGGTTTAGGAAAAATATTTTCCGGTGAAAGCATGTTTGCTACTGTTCCCAATGCATCGAAGATTGCTTTCATTCACCTTGGCCAATGGCTGCTGACCTCGGGTTATGAATGGATCGATTGTCAGCAGGATACCGCCCATCTGAGATCGATGGGTGCTTATCTGGTTTCGGAAGATGATTTTCTTGAAAAACTCAGAAAAAATCAGCAGATAATGCTTCAGAATTCATGATCGAATGAAGTAAAGTAGAAGTAGTCCTCACCCTTGTTTTTGTTCGAAGAGAGAAATAATTTTCCAAATTATTTCCACATTCGATGATCAGTACATTCATGTGGTGGAGAGATACAATTGATATTTCATTTCAGCCAACTTCCAGTCAGTTTCATTGTCAATGTCCTGTACGCTTAATTCATCTACCTCCAGGCCATACATGTTATCGCCGACAAATGTTTTCTTCTCCAGGAATGAAATGATATTGAAAAAATAAAACTGCCCTGCATCATGGTAATATTTCGGAAGATCCTGCGAACGCTTATTGATGTTTTCAGGAAAAGCATAGGTGATCCGGTTGTCCGCATCTTTTGTGAAGCTGCGAAGGATCGGGAAGCTGAAAGCAACCATGGGAATGACCACATCAAATTTTCCTGCTTGTAATTTTTGAAAGGCCTCAGTCAGGATCTGTTCAGTTACAAAAGGAGCGGTTGGATAAAGACAGCAAGCATTTTCAAAGTGGTGGCCTTGTGATTCATATTGATTAATTACCTCAGTCAGTACACCGACTGTAGTTGCATAATCATCGGAATTTTCGGCACTTCGCCTGAAAGGAACACGTGCACCATAACGCAAACTGATCTCTGCGATTGCATCATCATCAGTGCTCACAATTACTTCAGAAAATAATTGACTGTT
This sequence comes from Saprospiraceae bacterium, assembly GCA_031392195.1. Classification (GTDB taxonomy): domain Bacteria; phylum Bacteroidota; class Bacteroidia; order Chitinophagales; family Saprospiraceae; genus Opimibacter. The sequence goes on from JANMVA010000360.1 coordinate 1,018, forward strand.
GAGTGCAGCCTCAATACTATAAGCAATGATAGGTTTGCCCAGGAAATCCTTTATATTTTTTCCCGGGATCCGCTTGCTACCACCGCGGGCAGTAATGATGGCCAGGTTACTCAATCGATTAATGATTTGCGAAATGATTGATGATCAGTTGCGCAAGTTCCTTACCTACATTTTCCTGCGCTTCTGCAGTAGAGCCTCCGATATGTGGTGACAATGAGATCTTAGGATGTGCCAGTATATCTGCGCGAGGCGTAGGTTCACCAACAAAAACATCAATGCCAGCTCCTCCGATCACACCCGAGCCAAGACCTGCAAGGATCGCATCTTCATCAAATAGGCCTCCTCTTGCCGTATTGATCAAAATGACACCTTTTTTCAGTTTTTCCAATTCAGGCATACCTATCACCGGCTTATCAGCTTTCTGAATATGAATGGTGATGATGTCAGATTGTGCAAATAATGCATCGAGATCTGTTGTATGGATCTGGACACTCACAGATGAAGCACCCGGGATTTTCATAACCAGTTTCGCCTCTTTTACAAATGGATCCATGGCGATCACATTCATACCCAGACCTAATGCAATTTTCGCAACTTCCTGACCGATCCTTCCAAATCCAATGATACCTATAGTCTTGCCCATCAATTCAAAACCCTCGCTGCACTGCTTTTTTAATTTCGCAAAATCTGTCTGACCACTCACTGGCATTGCCCGGTTAGCTACTTGCAATTGGCGGCTAAGGGTAAATGCATGCGCAATCACAAGTTCGGCAACAGATCGGGAGGATGCTGCAGGTGTATTATAAACAGCGAGACCTTTTTCACGCGCATACATGACGTCGATATTGTCCATCCCTACGCCGCCGCGTCCAATAACTTTCAAATTTGGACAGCCATCAATCAGTGCCTGCCTTACCTGCGTAGCACTTCTGACGGTGATGACGTCAAAACTATTGAGCTGACCTGCGAGATCATCTGCTTTGTGATGATCTGTAACCACCTCAAAACCTGCCGATTCAAGCATAGCCTTGCCTGTATCATCGATGCCGTCATTAGCTAAAACCCTGAACTTTCCCATGATTACCGGTTAAAGGAGTAATTGTGCGGCAAAGAAAAAGAAAAACAAACAAAGGGAGGGTACAGGCTGAAAGTTGAAGGATTCTGGACTAGTAATTAGTTTAATGGAATAAGCGGTTAAAAGGACTAATACCCTTTAACCAGGAAACGGACTTTAAACTTTTAACCATTAACCTGTCTGGTTTCCTTAAACCAACAACTAATTCCCTGATTTAAGTTGCCCAATCTCTTTTTCCTTCTCTTTGATGATATTCTTCAACTCCCTGATTTCCGCCTTAGCGGCATCAAGCTCTTTTTGAAGGTTCTGGATTTGGTAAGTATCTCCTGATGAATTGGATTCGGTTCGGGTGATTTCTTTCCCTCTGATTTTATTGAAGAAATTTTTAAATTCCTGAAGGCCATCTTCTCCCCGAAAATAAGCCGCACCGAAATACACGATGGGAATGAAAATAATAAAGAAGACAATAAACCGGGCACAGCCGGTGACTTTATACCTGGGCTTCATGACTTAATCTGGTTTGATCTGAATCGTAAAGTACAATTCAATTGAGATGCACGCTTTGTCTTTTTAGATGGCAGGATGTTTTTTATCGATAGAACAGGAAGAATCAGGAAATCCTGGACCAATCCTCCTTGTATTTATAATCAGTCGAAAGATACATGGCCATTGCCTGGTTTTCAGAAGACTTCAATTCAGGATCACGTGTCAATATTTCTTCAGCAATCACACGCGCCGTTTTCAATATTGCCTGATCTTCGACCAGATTCGCTGCTTTAAATTCATAAGCTCCACTCTGCCTGGTGCCGGCGATATCACCCGGGCCGCGCATTTTCAGATCTGCTTCAGCAATAAAGAATCCGTCATTGCTTTTGCATATCACTTCAAGTCGTTCCTTTGCTGTCTTTGAAAGTTTGTAGCTCGTCATCAGGATACAATAGGATTGATCCGCACCTCGTCCAACTCTGCCGCGTAACTGATGCAATTGGGCCAATCCAAATCGCTCCGCATTTTCAATGATCATCACACTCGCATTGGGGATGTTTACACCTACTTCAATGACCGTAGTTGATACCATGATCTGTGTGACACGGTTGACAAACCGTTGCATTTCAAAATCCTTTTCCTCCGCTTTCATTCTTCCATGCACCACCGAGATTTGATATTCCGGACGTGGAAATGTCTCAAGCAATCGCTCGTATCCATCCTGCAAATTTTCGAGATCGAGTGTCTCTGATTCCTCGATCAAGGGAAAAATGACGTAGATCTGTCTGCCTTTTTTGATTTCACTTCGAACAAATTCGAGGACACGCGAGCGATGTGCTTCTGTGCGCTGGGATGTGACGACAGGCTTTCGTCCGGGAGGCATTTCATCCAGGATCGAAATATCAAGATCTCCATATACCGTCAATGCAAGTGTCCGCGGAATTGGTGTAGCAGTCATGACTAATACATGTGGAGGATGCACAGGTGATTTTGTCCACATCATTGCGCGTTGTGCTACACCGAAGCGATGTTGTTCATCTGTAATCGCCAGACCGAGATGTGCAAATTCCACGCCTTCTTCAATCAGTGCATGTGTGCCAATTAATATGTGAACGGTGCCATTCTTTAATCCCTGCAGTATTTCATTTCGGGCACTACCGGTTATACTTCCTGATAAGAAAGCAATATTGATGTCAAGTCCACTTACATATTCAGTGATGGATTTATAATGTTGCATGGCCAAAACTTCTGTAGGCGCCATCAATGCGGATTGATATCCATTATCTGCTGCCAGCAACATGCACATCAGGGCAACAATCGTTTTGCCGCTTCCAACATCGCCCTGGAGCAATCGATTCATTTGTTTTCCCGAGCCCATGTCTTTGCGGATCTCACGCATGACCCTCTTTTGTGCTTCGGTCAATGTAAACGGAAGATTATTTGCAAAGAAAGTATTAAACAGGTTTCCCACTTCACCAAAGACAAAACCTTTAATGCTATCTTCTCTTTTGATTTTGGCGCGCAGAAGAATTAGTTGCAGAAAAAAAAGCTCTTCAAATTTGAGACGGTTTGTCGCACTGTGCAGATCATCTTTATTAGCAGGTAAATGAATATTCCGGAATGTTTCGAAGCGGTTTTTAAATCGCAGCTTAGACACTATCCTGTCCGGTAAGATTTCACTCAATTCAGATGGACGTAACTGACTGAAGAGTTGTTTGATGATTTTTCGCCGGCCCTTGCTATCAAGACCTTTCAACATTAATTTTTCTGTGCTGCTGTATACGGGTTCCAAACCTGTTCCTTGCGTTTTCTCCTCAGTAACTTCTTCGATTTCCGGATGCACCAGGTTGTATTTTCCACGGAAGTCCTGCATTTTACCATAGATGAGGTAGGGTCGCTTAAGTGAAATCCACTGATCAATTTCCTTTGCGCGCTGAAACCAAATAACCTCAATGGTGCCGGACGCATCTTCAAAGTTGGCCATCAATCTTTTTTTATGTCCGGATCCTTCCATGCGTTTTGCAGTGAAGACGCCTCTTAGTTGAACAGGTTCCTGGAGAAAACGGGCTTCACCAATCGGTGTGATTTGGGACTTATCGATGTAGCGAAAAGGAAGATCCCACAGCAGGTCACCTATCCGGTGGATACTCAACTCCTTTCGGAGTATTTCTCCACGTGCCGGACCGACACCTTTCAGGTATTCAATTGGCTGGTGTAAAATAGAATCTTCGCGATTCAAAGCATGATCATCTTCAGCATGAAAGATAATTACTCCCCTCAAACTCTACTTTTCCTTTCCACAGGCCATGGAGATAAATCTTACTTTTGGCGTTGACACATAGACATCATAGCCATGATAACGAAGAGACAGAAACAGATCAGTGAGCTTATCCGACGCCAGTTTAGCATGGTGTTGATGGAAGAGGGGTCTTATATTTTTGAAAAAGCCCTGGTCACGGTGACAAATGTGGTTGTCTCACCGGATATGCAGGCAGCCAAGATCTATTTATCTGTTTTCAATACTGATAACAAGCAGGAGGTGATGATGGGTATTGAGGAAAACAGCCACAGGCTGCGATTAGCGCTGTCTGCTAAAGTCGGAAAACAAATTCGTCGAATACCCGAGCTTCACTTTTACCTCGATGAAACACTTGATGAAGTGTTCCGCATGGATCAGATACTGGCTAATCTTCGTGCCAATAATCAAATGGGGAAGGAAGAAGAATAGACTTATTGGTTTATTTTCTCAACACTCACTTTTTCAGCGAGGTCGCCGGGAACAATGATTTCTTCATCATTCACACGGATCGTAAAGTTGCCGGCAGTATTCTTGACTTCAAATGCTTCCTCAGGCCCAATCCCTAATTTCCATAAGCGGTAAGTAATGTCTGCGCCGGGTTGCCGTTGTGAAATGACTGCTTTATCATTTGGAGCAAGTTTCGATAGCGCAAGTGCTGGAGATTTTTCTTTGCTTGGAATTGGAGATCCATGCGGATCGAGTGCGGGATAGCCTAATTGATGGTCTACTGCATCTACCTGTTCCGATGTCAATATGTGTTCATAGCGTTCAGCTTCAGTGTGGATTTGTGAGACATCCATACCCATCTCCTTTACGAGATAACTTTCCCACAATCTGTGAGCTCTTATCAGGCTGTTTGCTTGAGTTCTTCCTGCTTCCGTCAATATAAGCGCACCGGATGCATCCTTACTGATCAACTTTAACCCACCTAGAGATTTGATAAATCTGCTCATCCTTCCCATGGGGATTGAAAGTTTATCACTCAGAGATTTAACATCACTTTGAACGCTAAAGGACATCTTAAAAACTTCTTTCAGAATATCCTCATGGATAATTTTTTGTTCCTGCTTGCTTTTACGGATCCATTTTGCAATAAGGCCATGTTCCGGAGAGACAAGTGCTACCATTAAGTAAATCACCGTAGCCGTCACAGCAATGGCAGGTCCGGGTGGCATTTCAAATAAAATAGATAAAAACAATCCTGAAAGACTGCTCAGAAATCCAATAATGGCTGAGAGGAGTAACACGCGTCTAAGCTTGTTAGTGAGGAGCAGGGCAGTGGAAGCCGGGGTAATCAATAGTGCTACGACCAGAATCACCCCGACTGTCTGCATGGCTGCTACCACGGCAAATGACAGAATGAGCATCAGATAGTAGTGAATGAATTTTACCGGTATCCCCATTGTAGCGGCGATCGTCGGTTGAAACGTGGAAGCAAATAAATATCGGTAGAGAATGATGATGCTCAGGATGACCATCATCATGACCACTCCGGACATGACGAGATCTTCATTTGAAACCCCCAGGACATTTCCAAACAGAAAATCCTTCAGGTCAAGGTGAACACCTGTCCGGGAAATGGAAGAAATCCCAATGACACCTATTGAAAACATCGCAGTAAAAACGATCCCTATTGCTGCATCATTTTTAGTCTTTATGTTCTGTTGAATCCAGGTGATAACCACTGCAAACAATAATCCCGCAGCAATAGAACCAAAAAAAAATCCCAATGTGTTGTAGCCAAAAATCACGAAGGCAACAACCACACCCGGTAAAATCGCATGTGACAAAGCATCACCAACAAGGGACATATTTCTCAGTACAATGAATGTTCCCAGCGTACCACAGGTCAGTCCGACCATGGTGGATGCTATCAAGGCTCTTAATGCCCAAGGCTCCTGGATGATTTGCCATAAATCCATGGTGCAAATATATCTTTTTTAGGTGATTGTAAAAATATTTTTAGTCTTGTCTAAATATTCTCAATTAAGTCTGCAAGTACCCCTTCCTTTAGTGCATAATCACAATAGAAAAGTTTTTTCGGA
>JANMVA010000366.1:0-8854 GCA_031392195.1 Saprospiraceae bacterium
TAGAGCAGGATATGTAAATAATAATCAATGGAACAAGGATAGTATCGGCTTATATTCATTTGCTGCAAACAGCAATACCATTGCCACAGGAACAAATTCAACAGCATTTGGAAGTCAAACCAAAGCTTCGGGTCTGAATTCAACGGCATTAGGATCCAACAATACTGCATCCGGCGGCAATTCTGTGGCGATGGGAAGCAATTCCATTGCCAGTGGAGCAGTATCTGTCGCGATGGGAGAAATTACGAAAGCAAGCGGTCCTTATTCCACTGCTTTGGGTATACTAACATTTGCCAGTGGATGGGGAGCTATAGCGATGGGAGGAAGCACAACTTCAAGCGGTTATTTATCCACTGCTATGGGTCACAGTTCAATGGCAAGCGCCGATTACTCTACTGCGATGGGTGGATTTACTCAAGCGACAGGAATTGGATCTACAGCCATGGGATTTCAGACAATTGCCAAAGGACGTAGTTCAACCAGCATTGGATGGTTTAATGATAATACAGATACCCCCGATTCATTAATCATGGCTCCAACTGACCGACTATTCCAAATCGGTAATGGTGATGTTGATGGTATCACGAGAAGCAATGCATTTACGGTATTACGCAACAGCAATACGGGAATCGGCATTACTACACCCGCTTTTCCGTTGACCTTTGCACCGGTGATTGGTCCAAAAATCGGCTTGTGGTACGATGGTAATTCAAATGGAAATTGTTATGGCATCGGGATTGCATCGGCCTTGTTGCAAATTCATACAGACGTAGATTACGCTGATATCGCCTTTGGCTACGGAAGCAGTGCCAATCTCGTCGAAACGATGCGCATCAAAGGAGACGGTAATGTGGGAATTGGCACTTCTTTCCCTTCAGAAAAATTAGAAGTGAATGGAAATATTACCTGTGTTGTTCTTTATGAAACCTCTGATGCGCGACTGAAAACAGATCTAACCCCTATCGAAAACTCACTTGACCGGATTTCCCAGATTCAGGGATACAATTATCACTGGACTGATCCCGCAATGGGAACAAATCTCCAATCGGGTGTGATGGGACAGGAACTGCAAAAATTATTTCCGGAACTGGTGCGTGAAGATCAAAAAGGACAGCTGTCTGTCAATTATTCAGGACTCATCCCGGTCCTGATCGAAAGCATCAAAGAACAGCAAAAACAAATCGATCTCCAGCAAGTGCAAATTGAAGAAATGAGAAAACATATTCAGGAAATCGCTGCAAAAAAGTGATTTGCAGTCTATGCCCCTGCGCACCGCCCCACACCTGATAACTTTCGTTCTATTGCCTTGCCTCTCATCATTGGGTAATTTGGAAGTAAAACAAATATGGGCTTCCCCAAACATCATCTTTCTAAACACATCTTTCTCCTCTTCTTGATTGCCACTTCCTTTGTAGCAAATGGGCAAAATGTAGGAATAGGAATTTCCCTGCCGACACGGCCTCTCAGTTTTCCTGCTGTTCTTGGCAAGAAAATATCCTTGTATCCGGGTGCGCTCGGAGATGCTGGATTCGGTGTGTATGGCAATGAACTAAGGATACATAGTGACTATTTGTTCGCGGATATTACATTCGGATATGATGATTATGTATCGGGTTTTACTGAACGCATGCGTATCAAAGGAAATGGGAATGTGGGTATCGGAACGCAGGCACCGCTGGCACGTCTGCATGTAAAAGACAGTAGCGTATTATTTTCTTCCGCAATTTTTTCGGTACCATTATCCGCTGGCTTGCCACCTGTGGAGGGCCAGGGACGAAGAATGATGTGGTATCCTGATAAAGCAGCATTCAGGGTCGGGGGAGTGACTAATTCTGTATGGGATCGCGATAGTATAGGAAATTTTTCTATTGCGCTAGGAGTTAATCCAAAAGCAAAGGGAAATAATTCAATGGCGTTCGGCACCTCTGTTAGTGCCAATGGCCTGGCCTCAATGGCCCTTGGTCAGAGTGCCGTTGCAGATGGAATTCAATCAACTGCCATGGGAATTGGAGTACTCGCCTCCGGAAATGAGTCGATGGCATTTGGAACCAATACTGTGGCATCCGGATCCGCATCCATGGCTTTCGGTACTTCTACAAAAGCCCTGGGGGGTGGAACAACTGCAATGGGGTACAACACAAAGGCCAGGGGAGTCTATTCTACCTCTATGGGATATAACACAATTGCAAAGGGTTACTGCTCTACCGTTGTAGGCATGTACAATGACTCTATACTTTTGTTTGACCAGAGCGGTCTGGTGGGTAATTCTCCTCTGTTCATTGTGGGAAATGGTGATTTCAATTCTACAAGATCGAATGCGCTTGTAGTGATGAAAAGTGGAGATGTGGGAATAGGAACTTCTAACCCTGGTTTTCCTCTCAATTTTGGCAATATAAATGGAGATAAAATTTCATTTAAAGGTGAGCAAAATGAACATTACGGAATTGGATTAAACGTCGACTTATTACAGATCCATACTGATGTTGCCACAGCTGATATCGCATTTGGTAGTGGCTCAAGCTTAAACTTTACAGAAACGATGCGTATAAAAGGCACTGGCAATGTAGGTATTGGAACACCATTTCCCAATGCGGGTGCATTACTGCATATCAGTACTGCAAGTTTGGCTAAAGGTTTATTAGTTACAGGTACACACGATAATACTTTTAGCACTGTTCCGAGTTTAGGTGCTGGTGCAAGGCTGATGTATTATCCGGGAAAAGGTTCTTTCCGGGCAGGGGTTGTAACAGGCAATCAATGGGATCAAACTTATACCGGAAACATTTCCATTGCCATGGGGTCCAATACGATTGCATCAGGTGATTATTCCACAGCCATGGGGCGATCCACCATTGCAGACGGTTTCCTAACGACAGCATTTGGTGACAACACTCATGCTACAGGGCAATGGTCAATGGCAATGGGCGAAAATACAATAGCCAAATCCGGATATGAAACAGTACTGGGAAGATGGAATACGGACTATACCCCTTTGAGTTCTACAGGCTGGAATGCTGCAGATCGTTTGTTTACAATTGGCAACGGTACTGGATCAGGTGCGTCAAGTTCAAATGCGCTAACTGTATTGAAAAATGGAAACATCGGAATCGGAAGTTCAAATCCATCAGCGAAATTAGATATCAATGGAGCCCTGCGTTTTACAAATGTAGATTGCATCAATGGAACATGTCCTCCGGGTGGCGCTATAAGACTTACTCCAAATCTTCATTTCAATGCACAAACATATAGCGCGGTCATCGTTAACTGGGATAATGGCTCTGGTGACGATGCGCCTTCTTTTAGGGTGGGAAATGGTGAGGCAAGTGATGTATTCTACGTCAATTATTCAGGGGATGCCTGGTTACAAGGCACACTTTCCGGGCCATCTGATATGCGATTGAAAAAAGACATAATACCCATTGAAAATTCTCTGGAAAGAATTACAAAGCTTAATGGGTATAACTTTTATTGGAAAAATGAAAAGTTAAGTCCTAACCTGCAGACAGGTGTGATAGCCCAGGAACTACAAACATTATTCCCCGATCTGGTTAAAGAAGATATGGAGGGCGTGCTGTCAGTTAATTATATCGGGCTCATACCCGTATTAATTGAAAGCATCAAAGACCAGCAAAAGCAAATTGATGAACTTAAGTCCCTGGTGGCTCAGCTCCTGAAACAATAACAGGAATAAAATAATTGTTCGCACTCGCATACCTTTGAGATTTTCCAAAGCAAAAATGGAACTCCTGGTATGCCATTACACTATTATACCTCACAATTGCGTGATCATCCGTTATCCGTTCTTAAAAATGTGTTGAGGTATTATCTGAAACCGCTGCTCCCTTCCTTCATTTTGAAGAAACTGCAATCTGACAATCACAGAAGGCAGCTTACAAAATGGAGGAAAACGGGGTCTCCAATTCCACCTCCTCACGCCGTCAAGCAATCCATCATTCAGGAGTACCAGCAGAAATTCAAAATCAATACACTCATCGAAACCGGTACATTCCTGGGGGAGATGGTGGAAGCACAAAAAATGTTTTTTACGAAAATCGTATCGATCGAGCTCAGTAAATACTTATACGAAAAGGCAAGGAAACGATTCAGGCAGGATGACAATGTCAGGATCGTCAGAGGTGATAGTGGCTATGTGCTGCAACATGTTTTAAAAGAAATTAATGAACCCGTCTTATTCTGGCTGGATGGACACTATTCTATGGGCGTGACTGCCAAAGGTGAAAAGGATTGTCCCATCTTCGAAGAAATCAATGCCATATTCGCCGGTCAGAAAAATAGGGGACACATATTATTAATTGATGACGCCCGCTTGTTTACCGGCACCGGGGATTATCCTTCTCTCGATGAACTCACTAAATTCATCCATGACAGAAATCCGGCGTATCAGGTGGAAGTCAAAGATGATATCATCCGGTATTGGGGGTCATAGAAAAGCTATTATCTGAAGCTTTAGGGAACCTCTAAAACCGAATCAACAATCTGTTCTCCCGGTTGCTGAGCTGAGGAGCTAGGATAAACGCCGGAAGTCGAAGCATTAGGGGAAAGGGGCCTAACGGATCAATGGATGTTTTTAGAGGTTGCCTTTGATCATATTCTTCACATATCCCGGAATGTAAACTTGCCGAAGCCGGTAAAACAATGTGTTGAAAATATAGAGCATTGGAAATTTTACGCTGTGCGATTTCAGGATATCATGACATTCCTTCAGGCTGTTGTAAATATTTCTCAACCCACTGTTGCTGATACCACCACTCCTCATTTTGGCCAGGATCTCCGGGAGATAAACAGTTTTCATTCGTTCTTTCTCCAATAGCCGGAAATTAAAGTCATAGTCCGCTGCATAATGGTAATCAAGATTAAAAATATGTTCAGGTAACATAGCTGATTTTCGCATAAAAAATGCAGTGTTCGGCGGCAGCCATCCCGTCTTATAAATACCCGGTTTGAAAGGAGCAGATTTCCAATAGCGCTTTACTTCGTTTGTATTTACACGGTCAACATAGACCAGGTCTGCATACACAATTTCAGCCTCCGGATTTTTCTGGAATTGCTCCGCTACATGCTTCAGGACATCTGTATGTGCATACATATCATCGGCTCCTAAAAAAGCAATGACGTCACCGGAAGAAAGCTGCATGCCTTTGTTCATTGCATCATACAAGCCACTGTCCTTTTCTGAAATGAACCTGATCTTTTCTGACAGATAACCTTTAACGATCCCGGCAGTATTGTCCGTGGAAAGCGCATCCAGAATAAGATGCTCTACATGCTGGTATGACTGACCCACCACACTTTCAATACATGATCCGATTGTGGACTCCCCATTGAGAACAGGAGTGATGACAGAAAATTTTAAGGGAGCTCCGTCATTCATTTGCGGCAACTTGCGTATTCAGTTTTCCTGCATTCCTGAAAAAGGCATCGAAATACATCAGCCGGCCTTCTTTCGAAAAAGCAGAATCATATGCACCTTCATACACCCACCCCTTCGATAGCATCAGGGAATAAATATCTGCAAACGCCGCGCCTTCTCCATTTCCAGTCCTGCATTCAATATATAACCAATCACTTTTGACCAGAACCTTTTCCGCTCCCTTCAAAATAGACAGTTCATAACCTTCCACATCCATTTTGATGATAACGGTATCTGATATCTGGATCAGGTGTTCATAGTGATCAAAGGTTTTTATCTCCATGCTTTGAGGAGAAGAATTGGCTGATTTGAATACAAAAGAACTGGACGGACTAAATTCGGAAACATGCATGATGGCAGTGCCATCTGTTTCTCCCAAAGCCATTTTGAAGGATTGGAAAAATGGATCCTTCTTCATCACCTCATTGAGAGTGTTGTATTCCTTGTCAAGGGGCTCAAATGAAAATATTTTTGCTTTTGGAAATGCGGCCCGGGCGATCAGTGCAAATTCACCGGTATTGGCACCGATATCGAAAACATGGGTTGCATTCAGTGACCGGATATACGGCGCCCGCCACATGATAAATCTATGCGTCGCCGATGAAAACCTCAACCATGCACCGGCCAATCCGGACCTGTGCATCAGCCCGCTGGCGTAAATGATCGGTTTGCGGATCGATTGTTGAAATTTTAAGGAAAACATTGACTATATTTATAAGAGCACAATAACACAATATTACTGAAGTCTTTCTACAGAATCAGGTTGTAAACCATTTTCGGTGCCCCCTGTTAGATTGAAAGCAAAAGACAACACCTTTTAGTGCATTTTTCCTCTCCCTTTTTTCTTTCAGATTCTAAAATTCATGCTCGTGAAAAATTTTCTTTTTTCCATACTGATCTGCATGCCTTTTATTGGGTTTTCACAAATAGGCGTTAAAGCAGGTTTCAACTTTGCAAATATTACCCATTCAAAAGAAATTAACGCCGGTACCCGCACGGGCTTTCATGCAGGAATATTTTACGGTTCCAAAAAAGGTCTTCTGAGCTCGCGCACGGAACTTTTGTATTCTCACCAGGGATATGATTTTTCTACGATGACCAACACAGGAGTGGTCAACCTGGATTATCTGATGCTTCCTCAATACCTTGCGATCAACATCACACCTTTATTCCAGATACAGGTGGGAGGTCAATTAGCTTACTTGCTGAATGCAGAAGTGGACAGTACTTCAACTACCGGAAATCAATCGGCGGACAAGATCATCAATCTCATGAACCGGGTAGATTTTGGTCTTGGAGGAGGTGTTGAGTTTAGCCCAATCAATTTGCTGGTCGTGGGTGCACGAATGAATATTGGTCTCGGTAAAATATTTAAAGCCCCTGAAGACGGCAAGGAATATTCTTTCATTCCGGATATCGATACGAAGAGCAATTTGTTCCAGCTTTATGCGGGGATCAGGTTTGGTTCAGACTAAAGCAGTAGGCGAAGGCGAACTAACTATAATTTTGATCTTCGATCAAAAAGCAAAACGGTATAGGAGGAGCGTCAGAATTACACTGATGACTGTGATAATTAATAATAATTTTCGCGCTGTCTGCCGGTCCTTTATGATATCTGCTTCCTCTTTTGATCTGCTAAATTTTTTCCTTCCCGCCAAACTAAATACTCCTTTAAAGCCATAGATGTAACAGAATTTGTGTTGCGCCTGAATAAATCCCGAGACGCCGTAGAAGATCGGGGCAAATAGAAACCATCGCGTATACCCGGGTAAATCGAGGATGATAATCATCAACGCCAGAAGTATAGTAACTCCTGTCCCAAAAAAGCCAATGCGATATCTCCTGCGAATTTCTGCCGGACCAATATTACATGAACCCGGCTTATAAACTTCTGATGTTGGTTGATCCATGTAATTAATTTGGGTCTGATTGGTCCACCATATGTGGATTACTTTTTAGGCTGATTCGTCATATCGTAATTCAATGCAGCTAATAACAATTGGAAACCAATAATGATCAAAAGTGCCGGGATCACAACCGTACCTGTCGGCGCGGGCAATTGCTGGCTGGCATATTTGATAAAATTGACCAGGCCATATACTGCTCCCCCGATAAACAGCGGAAATCCAAAGAGCATGTAAACGGAGGCTATATTGAATTCATATAAATAATACCGCAACAAAATTCTCTTAATGAATGCGCCAAAAAGCTTCACCGGAAATTCAAAAAAAGCCCTCGATGCCGACAACCCCGATTTTTCATTTCCATACCTGGCTTTCATTGGAATATCGTGCACGACAGCATTCACATGATAAAGCTGGATGAGCATGGAGGATTCAAAAAAATATCGCTTGTGAATATTATTCCAGTTGATGTCTCTCAATGTTTCATTCCTGATCGCTGTAAACCCATTCGTGGGATCAAAAATATTCCAGTACCCGGATGCAGCTTTAATCAAAAAACTGAGACCAAGATTTCCAATCCTCCTGACAAGTGGCATGCTACGCAAGGCAACAAAATCCCGGAATCGATTTCCTTTTGTAAAATCAGCCCTGTCTTCTTTTATTGGCTTCAATAATGACGGAATATAACTGACATCCATCTGACCATCGCCGTCGAGCTTGACCGTGATATCGACATTCAACTCCAGAGATTTCTGATAAGCTGTGATCATAGCACCACCCACTCCCTGATTCTTCTCATGATGGATACATATCAACCTTGGATTAGCGGCGGACAACCTTGCCAAAATATTTCCTGTTTCGTCTGACGAATGGTCATTGACTGCGATGATCCAGGAAACGGATTCCGGAACTTCAGCTATAACCTGTCCGAGGTGATCAGCCACATTATAGCATGGTATGGCAACAGCGATTGTCATAAGTCATTTCGTTTGTAGATACGATGTTTCACATCGACAGGCGTCATACATCGAAGCTCGATTGGATATGGATCGACCGAAAACACGATGTACTTAATTCCCAATTCCGTCAAGCGCGGAGAACAGGGATCCATCCAGATCGTGTAATAATCATTTTGGCGTAAATCCATTCGAAGTGAATCCTGCCCATTGATGAGTGATTTTAATTCGATGTGGGCATACCGGTTATAGATTGAATCATATCTCATTTCGCGATCAATAATCCTAAGTTTTTGCAAAGGAGGAGCAAATTGTACACCATTTAGCAGCCGTACACCTGTCGTTTTTAAGAAATTGGCAGTACTGAAGTGTCCAAATACTGCCCAACCTGATCTTGGGTCAATATTCTTTATATCACTAACCGCATGAAATAATTCATTGCCAAAAACCGGTGAAAGGCCCCGGCACAAAGGATTGATCCGGATGTTTGGCAAAACACAGGTCACCAACAGCAGGCAAAAACCATATTTAAAAACCCGACCCTCATTGAAATGCAAAATCAG
>JANMVA010000280.1:0-5366 GCA_031392195.1 Saprospiraceae bacterium
CCATCAATCGATATCAGTTTGTTGATCCCGATCCGGTGGCAGGCATCAATTATTATCGGTTAACACAAATTGATCTGGACGGGCATTATGATTTTTCGCCCGTACGCTGGGTTACATTTCCGGATCTGGAGTTTGCTGTTAGCATAATGCCTAATCCGGCTAAAGATTTTCTGGATATTGAGATCGCGACTCAAAGTACTTTTAGTGATATCCTTTTAATAGATGCTGTAGGGAGAATTGTGCTCCAAAAGGAATTAAGTAGCACAGATCCGGCGATACGTCTGGAATTGCTCCACTTAACCCCCGGTTATTATACGGTGGTCGTTAATTCAGGTACCGGCAGGTTTATCGAAAGCATTATGATTATAAAATAGCCGGTTTTAACTTAAAATTTGAAACCGGATTCCAATAAACTTTGTATCTTATTGTGATGTTTGAAAAAATGGAGCCTAATTCAGGGGGGTAAAATGGTTATGGTCCTGTAGGCGTAAGCCGATTCGGCAGGATGAAATTTACTCAGTATCATATAGTAGGCCACTACTACCAGTAGTTCAATCCACCCGATTATTGATGTTGCACCCTTGAAGATTTTCATCAAAAATATGGTAAGCCTTCGCTGCAAGTTGCTGGTGAAATCAGAATTAGAGAATGCCGGGCTACATTATGCGACGATAGATCTGGGTGAGGTGGAGATTACCGATCCTGTTTCCCAGGAAACCCTTGATGCCTTACGACAGTCTTTGATCCGGTCTGGCCTGGAGATCATGGAGGACAAAAAGAGCATCCTCATCGAGAAGATAAAGAACATCATCGTGGAAATGATCCATTATAATGAGGATCCCCTGGAGATCAATTTTTCCGATTTTCTGAGTCATAAGCTAAACTATGACTATAATTATTTGTCCAACCTTTTTTCAGAGGTAAAAGGAATCACGATCGGGCATTATATTATTTCGCATAAAATAGAGCGGGCGAAGGAGCTGCTCATGTACAATGAACTGACTTTGACGGAGATCGCTGAAAAACTCCATTACAGCAGCGTAGCTCACTTATCCAACCAGTTTAAAAAAGTAACCGGACTGACGCCTTCTTTTTTCAAAAAAATGAAGTACAAGAAGATGACGGCATACGAGAATTTATAGGAAAACCCCTTTGCCCCGCAGGAGTGGCTGTTTGTAACAATTTATTAACATCCATTAACGCCAAATCAGTAAATCATATAAGTTTCCTGCAGAGTTTATAACAATAAATTGAAAAAAAATCACCAACTTTGCTCCCCAATCCAGCAACATGGCAAAAGTTATTTTCAATAATCAGCAATCTGTATTTTTTAATACCATTAACTCTAAGGTTGAAGAGTACTTTGAGAGAACTAAACTCAAGCGGACAGGTAACCGGAAACTGTATGTTAAGACAGCTATCCTGATTGGTTCGGCTATAGCGATCTATACCTCCTTGTTATTCGTATCGATGTCACCATGGCTTGCGATCTTACTTTGCAGCCTTTTTGGAATCGTGCAGGCCGGTATTGGATTCAATGTCATGCATGATGCCAACCACGGAAGCTATTCAAGCCGTCGGTGGGTCAATGACATCATGAGCCTGACAGCCAACATGCTTGGGGTCAACTCTCTTTTCTGGAAGCAAAAGCACAACGTAATCCATCATACGTATACGAATGTAGACGGTATTGATGATGATATTATCAAAAACCCAATGTTCAGAATGTGTGAAACACAAAAACGTCATTGGATACACAAGTTTCAGTATCTCTATTGTGTACCCCTCTATGGTTTGACTTCGATTGTGTGGGTTTTTGTTTCGGATTTCAGTAAGTACTTTCAAGGAAAGATCCAGACGACCAAGCTCCCGCCAATGGTGCCGAAAGAGCACGCTATTTTCTGGGTCACGAAGGTTTTATATGCCTTTTTCTACATCGTACTCCCGATCTATCTGCTTGGTTTCGTTCCTTTCCTGATTGGGTTTACCGTAGCGCACTTCACACTGGGAATTGCTTTATCACTTGTCTTTCAATTAGCACATGTGGTTGAATCAACCCATTTCGAAGATGCTAAAGGCGATACCCCGCTGCATGTCCAGGATGAATGGGCTATACACCAGGTGAGATCAACCGCGGATTTTGCAACCACGAATAAGATCATCTGCTGGTTTACCGGCGGACTGAATTTCCAAATAGAGCATCACCTGTATCCAAGGGTCAGCCATGTACATTATCCGGTGATCCATTCGATCGTCAAGGAAGTATGTGAGGATTATTCTGTTCGATTCAATAATTATCCTTCAATGGGCTCTGCACTAATGTCCCATTTTCGTTTCCTAAAGCAGCTGGGATCGGCTAATTAATAGCTGAACTGGTCCTTTTTCCCCGTATTCAGTAAAACTTGTAACATTTTCCCTAAAGGATGTAACATTTCCGGCCGGGCATTTGGGAGTTTTACCATATTGTTTATCCTCCATAGTCCTGAGCATTGCGGCCAGCCTATCTATTATTCACAGCATTGGCGAAGCGGAGAACATAACAAAATGAAAACCTTGAGAACAGTTTTATTGGTGGAGGATGATGCGGATGATCGTGAATTTTTCCTGGATGCACTCCTCGGCATTGAAAACATAATTGTCTATGATGTTGTAGAGAACGGACATGATGCGTTATTAATCTTGAAAAGTCATCGTGTATACCCGGATATCATTTTTATGGATATCAATATGCCGGTGATGAATGGTATCGAATGTCTGAGGGAAATAATAAGAAATCCATTGACCAGTAAAATTCCTGTTGTGATGCTGAGCACTAACTCAGATCAAATGGCCATGGCAGGGGAGATCGGAGCACGGGTTTTTCTGATGAAGCCTGTTAACCAGGTGGATCTGCAGGATCAGATCCGGGCAGCCATCAGTTTTGATTTTATCAATTCTTCGCCCATCATGCAGACCTATAAAACAATAATCCATGCATCGTAAATAAACGGATCCTATTAAGAAGTTGCTTTATCACCCTTTTTTGTTACTTAGAAAAAGACCGAATTAAAAATCGGTCTTTTTTTATTGGAAGCATCTGCATATTATACATTTCTGATATAAGTCGCGGTTAATCGTATCTCTGCTAGAATTTTTCGATGTGAAACATCGGGATCATGCCAAATTCCCGGGTTTTAACACCTTTCACATGAGAGTATTTCATATATTTTTCTTTCCTTCGTGTCGGGTCCTCTGACTGGGGATTGCTTTCATTTTAACACCAACCAAACCAACATGAGATTATTCTACTCCCTGCTGGCATTCCTGCTGGTCATTTCATTGAAATCATCTGCAGAAGGCACACGCGAAATGGCCCCTAATGGCTCCATCGTCGTCAATGGCAACACTACCACGGATCTTGCCGCCCTTCACATCAACAATTTTGCCTTCAACAGTTTCGCCTCGTACGATAACCCCAATCCGAACAGCCGGCTCCATATCCACATCAAGGATCCGTCCAAGGAGTGCATCTTCCTGGGGTTCAGCTTTGGGCATCCGAATGAAAATTCACCTTTTCCTTCGCATGTCAACTATCAATACAGGATCAAGGACCCTGCGGGGAATATCGTGTTCGGACCGGTTATGGTCGGTACAGACGGGAATATCCTGAGTTGGTCTGAGGGATTTAACGGTCCCCAGGAAATCCATGGCGCCGGAGGTTACGATGCCGTCGAAGCGACCGCCGCTGACCTCTCATCAGGGGGATGGACAGGTGCCGGAGATTATTATATCGAATTCCAGAATACAGGAGGTGTCGATTTCCTGATCGATTTCTGGGATATCACGGTGGCTGATTGTTCGACTCCGTCGCCCACTGAAAAGAAAGGAAGGGTCTGGTCCTATAACTGGTCCATCTTCGCCATTAATGATTTTGGATTCCCCAATCGTCCTTTCAACGGAGCATTCTATGTGTGTGCACCTGATCCAAGTGATCCGGAAGCAGCATTTATCACTAAGATAGATTTCAATGGCAGTGGATTTCAGCCTGCTGCATTTAATGTGGCCTTCAATTCATTTGGAGTCTTCAATACCGGTAACATTGCTGAAGACCGCAGAAGCGTAGAAAATCTAAATGCTACTCAAGCCCAATACGAGATATATCTAAATGATCCTGTAGAGTTATGTAAAACAGCCCTCGTAGGAGAAATCACCCTGGATGGTATCAGCAGGTGCAATGCGGGAGATTATTGCATCAAATTCACCTCCACCAAAGTAGGCCAGATCGATATCCTTCTCGACTTTGATGGAAACGATAATATGTACACGCCCGGTACACGTGATGTGCTGATCACCGTTTTTGTTTTCCCTGACCAGGTTGGAGTGCCCACTTGTATTCCATGGAACGGACTGGATGGTTTTGGCCTTCCGATGAATGAAGACACTTCGACCACGATCCCTATTGTCCTTTCGTTTGCACAGGGTATTTATCACTTCCCGATTTATGATGCTGAATTGATGCTCAATGGTTTCAGACTTCAGGCCGTGCGCCCTGCTGCCGCGATACCACTGCTTCATTATGATGACTCCAGAATCCTTGTAACCTCAGGTAGCGGCGAACCTGCAGTTCAAATTACAGGTTGCAACGTGCCATGCCATCGATGGACTACGTTTGTCAATAATGGCATCCCCGGATTTGGTAACCTTCACACGATTAATTCCTGGTGGTTTAGTCAGCGAATCGTCAGGGAAGATGTATTATTTCTTCCTGCATACTATACATGTGCCATTGAGGGGCCTGAGCGTATTTGTGGAGGTAGCAGTACCCAGATTGTTTTCCAGCCTACTGTTCATCCTGCTGGTTTGGAAGGTCCTGAAATTCTGAGTACTGCCTGGGAAGGCCCGGGCATCGTCGGCCCAAATACAGGAAATGAAATAACGATTGATGCTGCAGGTCATTATACACTCGATGTCGTGTGGATCAATGGAACCGGTGATACGTGTGCAACAAGCTGTGACTATCAATTGAATATGGATCCTCCGCTTGTGGGCACGATTGATACACTCATCCTGGAAGGCACTACCATTGTTATCAATGGTGCGTCCTATTCGGATGGCGGTCAGTATGTCCAGATCCTCGAATCTCCACAAGGATGTGACAGTGTATTGACCATCAATGTCCAGATCATTAATTCCGTGATCTATTATGATCTCGATGCATGCTGGTCGTTTATGAGTGACGGCAGTCACATGGACTATTCAGAGTTTACTGCTGCATTTCCACAACCATTGTCTTGTGCAGATATTTCTGCGAGTATCCTTCACCGTGAACCAGCGGCAATGAATAAGCACTCTTGTACAGAAGGGGTGAACAATTCAATTGCCATGTG
>JANMVA010000464.1:0-2109 GCA_031392195.1 Saprospiraceae bacterium
TCCCAGTTGTCCTTAGGCCATCTTTCAATTCAAAATAAATCATCATGGCTAAAATCCTGTTCTTCGCTTTTTTCACCATCTCATTGTTGAGTGCTGCTACATGTCAATCCGATTCTCGCGGACATATAACCGGTACCGGAGAAATTGTCAAACAAGAGATCACACTGGAAGCACTGAAAGGTGTTGATCTTGGTTTTGCGGGCGATGTCATTCTGACCCATGGAAGCACACAGAAAATCGTATTAGAGGGACAACAAAATATCCTCGACAATATCAAACGTGAAGTGAAAAACGGAATCTGGGGTATTTACTTTATTAAAGATGTCAGAGAATCTAAAAACGTAGTTGTACATGTGACCCTCCCTTCCTTGGAATATGTCGCATTGAGTGGCAGCGGCGACATCTCATCCACTAATAAATTTCCAAACCTGAATGAACTCGAATTGCAATTAACCGGGTCAGGCAGCATAGCAATTGACTTTGATGCAGATGCTACCGATATTCGACTTAGCGGTTCAGGTGAAATGGATCTGGCCGGCAGCAGTGATGAGCTTTCCATTAAGATCACCGGCTCAGGCAATGTGGATGCAGCCAATTTAAAAACTTCTAATTGTGACGTCCACATCACCGGATCAGGTGATGCATCAGTCAATGTAAATACAAAACTGGAAACAACTATTTCCGGTAGTGGAGATGTGCAATATACAGGAGCTGCCAGTGTCAATACAAAGATCAGTGGAAGTGGAGAAGTCTCGAAAGCTAACTGATAGACTTCAGCGCTTTTCGGACTGAACCATGTGCATGAAGTAAGGAACTTGCTTCATCATAAGTACACGAGGATTTTTCCATAATCATACGGACGCCGCGATCGATCAGCTTGTTGTTGGTCAGTTGCATGTCCACCATCTTATTGTCCTCAATACGATCAAGCCGGATCATCGTAGCAGTAGAGATCATATTTAAGATCAGTTTCTGCGCGGTGCCGGCTTTCATTCGTGTACTACCCGTGATGAATTCGGGGCCGACGATACATACGATAGGATGATCTGCTTGTGCGATGATGGGTGCATCGGGATTACACGTGATGCAGGCGGTTAAGATTCCGTTTTCGCGTGCAAATTTCAGGCCACCGATCACATAAGGAGTTGTTCCTGAAGCAGCAATACCTACAAGCGTATCGGATGTGTTGATTTGAAATGTCTGAAGATCATTCCACGCCTGATCCGGATTATCTTCTGCAAATTCCTGTGCTTTCCGGATGGCAGCATCACCGCCTGCAATCAATCCGATCACTTTATCATGCGGCACTCCAAAAGTCGGGGGACATTCTGATGCATCTAGAATACCTAATCGTCCGCTGGTGCCTGCACCGATGTAAAAAAGACGCCCGCCATCGATCATGCGGATGACGATATCATCCACGAGCTTTTCAATGGCGGGAATACATTCTTTTACTTTAAGTGCAACCTGCTGGTCCTCATGATTGATATTCGATAGAATTTCTCCTGTCGGCATTTTTTCAATATGCCTGTAATGAGAATCCTTTTCTGTAATACGCGTCATGAGTAAAGGATGAAAATCCCCTTAGCAGGCGATTAGCAATATTCGTTGAAAGCTGCCTTGAGATTATCAGCGATCATCATGGCATTCCTTCCTTCGATGTGATGGCGCTCGATAAAGTGAACAAGTTTTCCATCTTTAAATAAGGCAATGGAAGGAGATGAAGGAGGATAAGGCAATAGGTATTCTCTTGCCTTGGCAGTTGCTTCCTGATCGACGCCTGCGAAAACGGTATAAAGGTTGTCAGGTTTTTTACCTCCTTGCAGGGCGATCTTCACACCCGGGCGCGCCATCGCTGCGGCACATCCGCAAACTGAGTTAACGACAAGCAAGGTGGTGCCTTCCTGGTTCTCCAGGACCTGGATCACTTTCTCAGGAGTTTCAAGTGGTTCAAATCCGACAGAAGTCAGATCTCTCGTCATGGGGGACACTATTTCAGCTGGATACATATATGGTTAATTACGATTTTAGATTTACAAATAATGATCCTGAAAATTGCTTTCAGGTTTGTTTTCTTATGTTCTGGCTAACAAAGGTACGTGAGAATAA
>JANMVA010000480.1:0-4194 GCA_031392195.1 Saprospiraceae bacterium
CTAAAGCAAACCTGATGAGGTCGCGTTTTTCGAGCGGGCGATTCAGTAGTTCATTGACAACCACAGCAGCAGCAGTTGCGCTCGAGGCACTGCTTCCCAATCCGCTTCCCCCGGGAATGTGTTTATGAATACGAAGCTCAAGGCCCCTTCCTCCTTCGCCCAAAAAACTCAACAGAGAATGAGCCGTGATGCCTGCAATGTTTTTCTCCGGATCCAGGGGGATATCTTTTTTGGCACCTGTGATTTCGATGATCTTTATTCCATGCGTATCCACCCATTTTCCAACGATTTCATCAGAGGCAACCTGGATAGCAACTCCCAGGGCATCAAAGCCACAGGCGAGATTGGAAACTGATGCCGGAGCGACTACCTTAATACCGGATTTCATACAGCAAGAATAGGTGATCAGGGGCACTCAAATGCATAAGTGATGTGCTATCTGAAAATAAATATCTTAGTCCTCTCAACAAAACGAATATGCAACGGGAATTGGATAAATGGTTTAGCCCCTCGCTGAACAAGGAAATGGAAATCGCCATTTATGGTCATTTTGGTTTTTCCTTATTGCTGATTCCAACAGCGGCAGCCGATTATCTCGAATATGAACGGTTCCTTCTACTGGATATGATCGAGCCCTATATCAATGCAGGCAAAGTCAAGGTGTTCTCGATCAACAGCATCAATTCCGAAAGCTGGCTCAACAGCAAGATGCACCCAAGGCATAAGTCGATCCGGCACCAGCAGTTCAACCAGTATGTGGCCCGTGAAGTCGTGCCTTATATCAGGCACAACACCAGCCAGGAGACCGGGATCATCACCTGCGGAGCCTCACTGGGTGCGTTGCATGCAGCCAACATGTATTTCAGGAGGCCCGACCTTTTTGCGGGGACTATCGCCATGAGTGGGGTGTACGATCTGACTTCCTATACGGATGGATATTGGGACGAGGATGTCTATTTCAATAGCCCGATGCATTATCTCGAGCATCTCAATGATGATTACTATCTGCCCATGCTGCAACGCTCAAAGCATGTGCATATCCTGACCGGTTCAGGTGACTATGAGAGTCCGGATGCGTCCAGGGCATTTTCGAGATTACTTGACCATAAGGGAATTCCTCATGAGCTGGATGTCTGGGGACCGGACATGACTCATGACTGGCCGACGTGGAGGGCGATGCTGCCTTACTACCTTGAGAGCCGTTTTTAGGGACGTAATGCAACAGCATGCTATCCTTTTTATATTTTTATGGCCTGAAGGCCATCTGGTCCGGAATTTGTTCCCATGAATACTTCTCCCCGAATATGAATGTGGAACCGTCTTTGATTAAGATGCCAAAGCTTGTTTTTTGTTGATTCCATAACTCCGCCTCCCCGGGTTCATTTCTTGAAAAATCCATTTTTGAATATGTTAAAAGGATTTCTTGCGATACAACTTTTCATTATTGGCCTGAACACACTGCCTGTCTTTGGTCAAACCTGGGCAGTGACAGATCCACGCGATATCGAACAAACCGGTCAACGTGATATAGTCCCGGTCCAATACATTACATACCGGGTAGATAGTGAAGCAGTCAGGTCCGTTTTATTTAATGCACCTGCTGAAAATTCAACGAGCCTTTCCAATAGCACAACATTGCTGACGGTAGGTCTTCCGGATGGAACAATGGATGTTTTCAAAATTGTGGAATATGATATGATGGAATCAGGGCTTTCCGCCAGGTATCCGGAGATTAGAACATATAGAGGAATATCTGTTTCAAATCCATATCGAAGGATGCGTGCGGACTGGACAGCAAGTGGCTTCAGGGCTGTGATCAGAGGTCCTGAGGGGATGTCATACATAGATCACTTTCAGCGAAATGATATTGTACACCGCATCTCCTATTTCAGAAAAGATTTTCAACGCAAAGATGAATGGAGTTGTGCAACTGAAGATGCTGACACAGGACTTCATGATAATGGACAATCAAGAATGCAAGGCGATTGCATGTTTCGTACATACCGTCTTGCACAAGCAGCGAATGGTGAGTATAGCAATTATCATGGAGCATTTTCGATTGCACAATCCGGTCTGGTCATGTCGGCAGTGGTCACGGTTGTCAACAGGGTGAATGAAGTGTATGAAGCTGACATGGCTATCAGAATGATATTAGTAGATAACACCGATGATCTTTTTTTCTATGATCCGGCCACGGATGGATATACCAATAGCAATGGAGGAGCGATGCTGGGGGAGAATATAACCAAGTGTAATTCGATCATCGGTTCAGCCAATTATGATATTGGTCATGTGTTCAGTACAGGTGGTGGTGGTGTGGCCTACCTGGCATGTGTTTGTGGCAGCAGCAAAGCCGGGGGTGTGACAGGTGGATCAAATCCTGTTGGCGATCCCTTTTCAATAGATTATGTAGCGCATGAAATGGGCCACCAGTTTGGTGGAAGTCACACCTTTAATGGGACGGCAGGTAGTTGTAACGGCAATCGTTCTGCATCTTCTGCTTATGAACCCGGTAGCGGGTCAACCATCATGGCGTATGCAGGTATTTGCGGATCACAGGATCTGCAACCAAATAGTGATGCCTACATGCATGCACGAAGCATATTGCAAATAGCTAATCATGTAGTAGGAGGATCTTCTTGTGAGAGTTTTATCACGATGAATAATACAGCACCGGTTGCGGCGGCGATTGCGGATTATAACATTCCCAAATCGACTCCTTTTGTTTTAACGGCGAGTGTGACCGATGCTGAAAATGATCCACTGCTTTATTGCTGGGAGCAATATGATCTTGAATCATCTTCTACTGAGCCACCTACCTCCGATGATACAAATGGACCTATGTACAGGAGTTTTGATTATGTGAGTTCGCCGAGCCGTTATTTTCCCCGACTGTCTAACCTGGTCTCCAATACTAGCTATGCATGGGAAGTGTTGTCTTCAGTAGAGAGGACGCTTGTGTTTCGGATGACCGTAAAAGATTATCACAATATTGGTGGCTGCACTGACGAGGATGACGTGAGTGTTTTTGTAAAGGGTGCTGCAGGTCCTTTCCTCGTGACATCGCAAAGTTCTGCTACTACATGGGTGGAGGGCACCACACAAACAATCACCTGGAATGTATCAAATACTACAGCGGCACCGATCAGTTGTGCGAATGTTGATATTAAGCTTTCATACGATGGTGGATATACTTACCCGGTGACAATCCTCTCCAATGAACCAAATGATGGTTCGGCCACGATCACGGTTCCAGACGGATTGACGACCCTGGGAAGAGTGATGGTCAAGGCTTCGAACAATATCTTCTTTGATATCAACAATGCGAATATTACCATCGATCCGTGTTTAACCGTGGTGACCCTGACGAGTGGAACGGGTTCGGGGAGTTTGCCTGCGGCCATTAATTGTGCTTCAGCGGGAGATATCATTTTACTCAGTGCCGGGCTCAACGGTCAGACGATTAATGTGGGAGGCTCACCTCTGATCATCAATAAGAACCTCACCATTCAGTCGCTGGCTTCTGACATCAAGATTACGGGGTCGGGCTTGCGAGTATTTGAGATTGCAAACGGAACGACTTTTGAGTTAAACAGCATGACGCTTGTTGCCGGCACGTCTTTGACGGGGGGTGTGCTCATCAACCAGGGCAATCTGACGCTGAATAATGTGAAGATCAATAAGAATGTGGCCGTGTCAGGAGCGACCCTGATCCAGAATACCAGCGGGCAGTTGAAGCTGGTGGGGAACTGCAGCATGCTGTAATAAAGACAGATTGTAAGAATCCTCTATATTTGCGGACTATTGACAAGGTCGGGTGGCCGAGTGGCTAGGCTCAGCTCTGCAAAAGCTGCTACAGCGGTTCGAATCCGCTCCCGACCTCAACAAAAAGAAAAGCTCTACCACGCAGTGGTGGGGCTTTTTTTATTTCAACATTTTTCAAATGCATTTGAAAAATGTTGAAATAAAAAAAGACCCATGGCGTAGCCTAGAGCTTTTCTTTTGTTGTCGGGCCACCCATTTCCGGATCGGCGCAGCCAATCCGTTTCTGTAGTCAGTTGTTGGTTGATGGAAAGTGGACTGGTTAATTGGGATAGGTCGATGGTTAGGAAAATTATTGATCGGGCCACCCATTTCTGCATCGGCACAGACAATCTGTTTCTGTAGTCAGTTGTTGTTTGTTGGAAAGTGGGC
>JANMVA010000482.1:0-3373 GCA_031392195.1 Saprospiraceae bacterium
AACGTAGTGCCTCATAGCCTTATCCGCATGAAGGATGGCCATCTTGCTTATATCACCAGACGTATCGACCGTGAGAAAAAAAGAAATAAAGTGATCAAAATGCACATGGAAGATATGTGCCAACTTACCGAACGGCTCACCGAAGACAAATACAAAGGTTCATATGAACAAATCGCTAAAGCTATCTGGAAATTCTCTTCACAACCTTTGTTGGATATAGTCAACTTCTACGAGCAAGTCGTATTCTCATTTCTAACTGGGAATGCAGACATGCACCTGAAAAATTTCTCCCTGATGAATTCATCCCGGGGAGAATATATTTTAACTCCGGGGTATGACCTTATATCAACTGCACTGGTTCTTCCCGAAGACAACGAAGAACTGGCATTAAATCTCAACGCGCGTAAAAGAAAAATTGAACGGAAAGATTTTAATACAACTTTTACCGGGTCAGGGCTGGATGAAAAACAGCAACTGAATATCTACAAAAAAATGTTCGAAGCAAAAGACCGGTGGCTTTCATTTATCGACATCAGTTTTTTAAGTGCTGAATTTAAAGGCCGATATAAAGCGATTCTTGAAGAAAGATTTAACCGGTTGAGTTAGGTTTTTGACCATGGATAATGATATATGGGACCACCATCTTCATCTTTTCTTCTGAAACCATGAAAACCAAAATAATCCCGTTGCGCTTGTATAAGATTTGCAGCAGGATACCTGAGCGATGCGCCGGCAATATATTGGGATGCAGCCACAAGACATGGTGTAAATACTGTTTCTGAAGAAGCAACCTGGTTGATCCTTCGCAAGCCTGGCCATCCTGATTTGATCACACCTTTGATGTAAGGATGCAGAATTAATTCATCATTCCAGTCCTTCCATAACACAGTGAACTGATTCATCATCGCAGATCGTATCGTACAGCCATTTGTCCATAAAGCAGAAAGCGCAGACAAATCAATGTTCCAGTGAAAATGCTTTGAAGCTGCGCGAATGATCGAATACCCTTCGTGATAATTGATGATGCGTGCCAATTGATAAGCATTGAACAGATCATTGGTGCTCAGAGATGCATTTTTCCTGCTCTGCACAGAAGTGATTTCATCCAGATGCACACGGATATGTCGTTGTGCGGAAAGATATCGGGCGTGAAGAGCAGCAGAGATCATCATCGTAGGAATTCCAAATCCGGCGGCTGCCTGGACAGCCCAACCTCCGGTACCTTTATGACCAGCTGTATCGAGGATCTTGTCAATCACCCAGCCATCACTTTCTTTTTGTCGCAATATATTGACCGTGATATCGAGAAGATAACTCGCCGCTTCCGAATTTTTCCAGGCAGCTAAAACTTCTGCAATGTGATCGGGCTTCAATCCAACAGCCCATCGCAATAATGTATACACTTCAGCTATCAATTGCATTTCTGCATACTCGATCCCATTGTGCACCATTTTGACGAAATGGCCCGAACCATCCGGTCCAATATAATTTGAACAAGGTTGACCGTATAGATCCTTTGCAGCAATTGCATTTAAATATGGTGCAGCAATATGATATCCCTCATGATTTCCACCCGGCATGAGAGATGGCCCATTCAATGCACCTTCTGTACCACCTGAAATTCCACAACCTAAAAAGTGAATGCCCTGTTGCTTCAGTTCAAGCAATCTCCTGCCTGTATCCTCCCAATATGCATTGCCACCATCAATCACGACATCGTTTTTATTCAGCAATGGCTTTAATGTATCAATCACCTCTTCCGTTGGTCTTCCTGCAAGAACGACTACAATAATCACGCGTGGTTGCTGCAGGCTATCGACAAAAGATGAAAGATCATCAAAGCCTTGTGATGCATTTAATTCGGGGTGTGTGGCAATCGCCTTCTCAGCAACCTTCTCTTCTGCGCCATCTACATGCCTGTTGTACAATGAGAGTGTAAATCCTTTGGATGCCAGATTCCTGCTCAGGGGAGTACCCATGGTCCCAAGCCCGATGACGCCAAGTTGTGATTTCATATCCTCGTACTTTTCATGACATCATGGTTTTTCACCCGTTCGTGGAAGGAATACGATACTGGCATTCTCATCACCTAACACCAGGCAACAAAACATAGGAGGTGTTCCGGTTAGCTTGACTTTTATTTCTTCTACCTTCTCAATAGTGACCAGGCCTTTAATATAAAACTCCTCTAAGGTCGAAATATTGACGGACCAATCACCACCTACATCCGTTCTGTCCGCAATTGGTATCCCCACGGTGACCTCTTGCTGATGGAAGATGAAGACAGGGTACTTTGACACACCTACATTGATGACACCATCAAATGCTTCCTTCATCAGGGTATAATAAAACTCAACCTGCTCGCCAAATTGCTCAACGTATGTTTGGGACGATTTCTTCATTTCTTCTCTAACAAGGCTATGCTTTCGATATGATGGGTATGTGGAAACATGTCCACCGGTATGCCTGAAATTAAGTTATATGCCGGACTTAGCATTTTTATATCACGCGCTTGTGTCGCAGGATTGCAACTGACATAGACAATCCTGTCAGGTGAAGCCGCTAAAAGATGAGTGATGACATCGGGATGCATGCCTGCACGCGGAGGATCTGTGATCACGACATCCGGCTTTCCATATTTCGACACAAAAGCAGGGTCCATAAGCAATTCAACCTGTCCGACTACGAACTGAGCATTCTCAATTCCATTAATTCGTGCATTCAATTTAGCATCTTCAATCGCTTCGGGTATGATTTCAATACCAACCACCTGCTTGCATTGATCAGCCATATACAAACCGAGACTCCCTACTCCACAATAAAGATCATATACATTGTCTTCCTTCGTCAATGAAGCCATCTCCTTTGTGAGCGAATAAAGTGTTTGCGCCTGAAGACTATTCGTCTGAAAAAAAGATTTCGGCCCGATTTTAAAATGTGTACTTCCAAGCGTTTCAACAATACCATCTTCGCCTGATTCGAGTTTCATTTCCAAATCATGCGTCGAATCATTTACTTTGGTATTGAGACAGGAATAAACCGAGATGATGTTGGGAAAAGTATTGCGAAGTCCTGCAACAATCATTTCAATTCTTTCCCGTTCATCCTCACCAACAACCAGTACGACCATATTGTCACCGGCAATATTATTTCGCACAATGATGTTTCGAAGAAATCCTTTTCGTGAACGGAGATTCAGGAATGTCCAGTTGTTCTCTCTGCACATGTTTTTCACAAAATGCCGGATATCATTTGATGGATCGGCCTGCAGATAGCAATGCTGGAGATCCAGCACCTTGGCAAACTGCCCGGTCAAATGAAATCCAACACCTTCCCTGTCGGTGATACTGTCGAGATCTTTCATTTGTTCATC
>JANMVA010000498.1:0-5185 GCA_031392195.1 Saprospiraceae bacterium
TTTTACTTTATCGACTTTGGTTTCTTCAGGATTGAAGCCTATCCCATCATCGCGGATCCTCAGATGCAGGTCATTGTCTTTCATGCCGAGCAGGATAAAAACATTTTTTGCTCCTGCATACTTAGAGATATTATTGAGCGCTTCGTTGATGATAGAGGTTATCTGGTAGCGGATTTCACCCTGCAGGTTCATATCGCTCAGCTTTGGGTCGAGGTCGAGATGAAAATCAATTTTATCATCCAGAATCATGGATTTGTCAAGACGGATTTTCTGGACAAGACTTTGCATGGTATCATTTTCAGGATCTGTAGCCCACACCAGTCTTCGCATATTGGCTACGATACTTTTGGCCACTTTGGAAATCTGTTGCAGCTTTGGATTCTGACCGTTGTGTTGAGCAACTTCTTCGGCCATAAAAACAATCGAAGTCAATCTGGACCCCACTTCGTCATGCAGATTTTCATACAGGCGCAATCTGACTTTTTGCAATTCCAGTTTCTTGCTGAAGTTCAGGTACATGATATAAATGATCAAACCCAATAATGCTAATGCGGAGAGGGTGATAAACCACCAGGTTTTATAGAATGGTGGAGTAATCGTGATCGTGAGTTCACGGATGTCATCATTATAGACCCCATCTGAATTGGCTGCCTGAACTTTGAAAAGAAATGTTCCGGCTCGCAAATTCGGATATCTCGCTAAAGTACCGGTTGGTGCTTCTACCCAATCCGGATCCACCTTTTCTAAAATATACCTGACCTTATTGTTTTCAGGCGCACTGTATTCAAGGGAATTGACGGTAAATGAAATCGTATTCTCGCGGTGAGAAAAAATCAATTTTTGAATAGCTGTAATATTCGTTGCCCCGGTGTTTTGGCAAACGACAGGAATGATTGGAGATTGGTCGTTAATCAAAAGTGATGTGATCTGTGGGATCGCCGTGATATCTAATGTATCTAAATCATCCGGATGAAATCGAATGATGGCATCGTTCGTGGAAAACCAAATTTCTCCATCCTCAAATTGGTGTGAGACACTATGATTAATCTGGTGATGGGGCAAGCCATCCGACTCATCAAATGTCCGGATCTTTTCGGTCATGGGATCAAACATGATGACCCGATTACTGCAAGTCAACCATAGATTGCTATGTTGGTCCTGTATCAAGTTGGTGATGCCAGAGCAGCCAAGGATACGGTCGCTATTATAGACACTTTCTATTTTATAATTTTTTGTATTTATCCTGAACAGACCATGAGCACCTGCAAGCCATATCAGGTGATCATTTTTATTTTCAATAATTCCCTCCACAAAGCCCTCGATGGGTATTATATTTTTAAATTGAAATGTAACCGGATCAACCAGCACAATTCTGACCAAATCCTCACTCATCCATACAAGTCCATTTTCATCCTGGTGAAAAGGGAAGTATACTTTCGGATTGGCTGCAGTATCAATACGCTGCATGATGTATGACTCGCCTTGTTGAATCAATTCATAAAAACCACCTTTATCAGGAAAACAAAATAGTTTGTCATTATCAAACTGAAAGGTTGACCATATGATAGTTGTATCATCCGATACATGAATCATTTCATCCTTACCGGGGGGTATGAAGGAGAGACCATGGAAGCTTGCTATCCACTTGTTCCGGTCGCGATCACCGAAAATTCTGTATATACTTTCTGAACGTATTTGTGCCAGTGGGTCTGTAAAATCCCATTCCTGAATAACTTTTCCATTCCGGTTCAATGTAAACAATCCGTTTGGCCGGGTCGAGCAAAACACATTACCGTCATTGTCGCTCAACATATCATTAATACTAAGCGGTGTATGATCTGTTAAGGAATATTGCTTTTGTACGTTGAATTTAGATTTTACGGGATATGAGTAACTTATTCCTACTCCGTTTGAACTTGCCCATATACCGCCATCGCGGTCCTTCGAGAGCCATTGAAATGTATTTGCAACAGGGGTTTGTGAGTCGTCTCCATCATGAAGATACTGACGCCACAGCGTGTCCCGGGATTTATCAAATTCCCACAAGCCTTCATTATGCACTGATAGTAATAATGTATTACTATCCAGTTCCTCTAGTGAAATGAGATTTTTTATCGGGAAATTTTGAAAAACATTTTTCTTCAGGTTATACTTTATAAGCTTGTCTTTAACAGACATCCACAGAATCGAATCACCGTCATTAATGATTTTTCTTGGTGATAAAGGCTGGTCCGATTCCGATTCAGTTATTATTTTATTCGAGAGTAGTTTGTACTGAGGATCCAGGAAAAAAACTTCTAATGAGGGCTGAGAAGGTGCATAAGTGAAAATAAACGCGGGCTCTCCGGATATTCCTTTTACCACTGTTGCCCTTTGAGCTTCATATTTAAGTGGAGCTACGAAGGTGAATTTTTTGGTCCTGGTATTAAACCTGTAGATTTCTTTTCCATCTACAAGCGTCCATAGATTATCTGCAGTATCGAGATGGAATACATGATAGCCGGAAAGTGAATCATTGTCCCTCTGAAGGATGTAATGGGAAAAGGTGTCATGTTTAAAGTCATACGCATTGATGGCCATATGGGTACAAAACCACATTAACCCATCCTGACCTTCGAAAAAATTACTTTGGATATTCTCCCCATAAATAGAACCGGAATCGGTAAGATCAGGTGTGTATTGGAGAATGCGAATCCCGTCAAAACGATTTAATCCATTGAGTGAGCTAATCCAGACAAACCCCCTGGAATCTTTATAAACAAAGCTATTTGTTTGTTCGCTCAGCCCATCTTTCAGGGTGAGGTGATGAAAGAGTAGTTTCCCATGCTGAGCATGAATGAAATTACAGCAAAGGCAAAATGCAATAGTAAGTATCCGTTTGCCGGGCGTCATAGATGGGCTATTCAGGTCCGCGGCGGATATAATTTAACTGTTTGAATGATAAAGTGAAAGGAGAAGCTGCGAACTAAAAACCAATATAGTGAAACTTCCATTAGGTGAAATGGAGTTCATGCCCTGTCCAATCAATTTGAAATTAGATGCGCTCTTAAACGCTCATCAAAATGGTCATTCACAGAATTCGGGGCAGGGCAGATAGACAAGATCATTGGGACCGACCATGGGATAACCCTGATTATTGAGTCTGACCAGGCCGGTGACGCGGAGATCTTTTCCTGATTGCTGGTGGTAAGCAATTACATTTTGATTAGCGAAATTATACGTTTGCTGTTCGGCATCCAGATCAAAATTGTCCCTGCTCCAGGGCACCGGATTATCTTCTCCGGCGCCACCGAACGTTAAATCTGCAACTCTCATTGTAACTACCATAAGTCAATGTAAAGGGGTGAGCTGAAAAAATGTAAAGGGTGAGCTGAAAGTTAATAAAAAAGGGTTTATGTGGTGTTATGCGAGACCACAAATGGTATT
The DNA here is from genome assembly GCA_031392195.1 of Saprospiraceae bacterium. GTDB lineage: Bacteria > Bacteroidota > Bacteroidia > Chitinophagales > Saprospiraceae > Opimibacter. Next base: position 3,427 of record JANMVA010000498.1, read on the forward strand.
CGGTAAAGAAGAGCTGGCAGGAACGTTTTCCAACCAGCTTTTCTGACATGTCATGACAAATGATAATAATAACCTTGTTCTAATAGAATAATATAACGAGTTAATTAAGCTTCGACCTGTATATCAGAATCGCTCGCTGGTGTTCGCATAGGATTTCTGATGGTGAACTAATCGATTTTTTGAGACAATCAAAAATACCCCCGGTGCGGGAGAGTTGTTTCACCAATTTTGGTGAGTTTTTGGGGAAATGTGAGAATTTTTGACCCAATTGGTGGATTTTCATCCAAAAGATAGTTCCCGATGCACCAGACCAAGGACCGATGATGGAAGGATTTTACGCAACAACCACGTATCCTGGGAAATGAAGGATTCATTCACCCGTTTGCCGGGTATGAATTTTTCGATTTTGAATCCGGAGTCTTCAAATACCTTGCTCATGTAGGCCGGGGGGTGGAAGGTGCCGTACATGCGGTGGCCTTCAGTGACATTGCCGCGGGCAACAATCTGGCCTTTGGTGTATGATTCGATTTCTTCCCTGGTCAGTTTTTCTACAAAGGCTTCACCATGTGTGGTCAGCAGCAAGATCCCATCAGGCTTTAAGACGCGATTGAGTTCGCGGCTCCATGCATGCTGGTTTTCGGGAGAAAGATGGGTGAGAATGGAGATGCCGTAGATAAAAGTGAAATGGTCATCGGGAAAGGGTAAGGGTGGGTTGACACCATTTTTTGAAAAGATGATTCCGGGGATATTGTTCATGCACCATTCTATAGTGGTTGCATTATAGTCGGTGCCATAGTATTCATTTTGCTTTCCAAGGATTGAAGGAAAGTGCCGGATGAGTCTGGCAGGTCCGCATCCCCAATCGAGGATCCTTGATGCATTGAAGTTGACGAATGGTCGCGTGAGGTCGATGATCTCGCGTGCGTCTTCTCTACCGTCGATGTAATACTTCGAATAGTTGATCTGGAAAGATTCATACATCAGGTAGTCCGGTGGGAGGATGACGCTGGGGTTTTGTTTTTTGAATTCTGTGTTTTGCGAATAGTTTTTCAGGGACATGATCTTGTACCTGATGAGATCGGCGAAGTGGGCGAGGTGGAGTTTGCGGAGTACAGAAGAGACTGTTTGCTTGATCATTTGGAAGTTTAGCCTCGGGATTCTGATTGCAATGATATGAAAGAGGTGGTGCATTTCGTAGCACAGAGAAGATAGAGCCTTTGGGAAAGCTATATGGCGAGAGAGTAGGAGCATGCAGTAGTAGTGAGACTTGTTTCCTATGGTCCGAACTTTCTCGCAAGTTGCCATTTTGGCAATTTCGATTTTCCTCGATGAAATTAGAGTGTGCTTGTTAAGAATTTCCCCACAAACGATATTAATGAATGAAGTTTAATTAATAGCAGGAAACCTGAAACTGCTTAATAAGAAGTAAGGCGCAAAACCGAAAGCGTTAGTGTAGGTATAAATAAATATGCTATGAAAAACCAAATTCATTTGTGGGTCTACTTTTCACTTGGGTACCTTATTACTACAGCCTCTTGTTGTGAGACTTTAGTTGTTGCAGGTTTAAATATTAATGGAGCTGAAGCTTGCAGCAGAAATCCAGATTTATGTTTCGAGGATATATTCCTTTGTAAAGGTGAGGAATTTACTATTTGTTGGTTGGCTGATAATGGTGTGGACAAAGTTGAAGTTACAGATTTCGGAAATGTAAACAAAAAAGATTGTAAAACTTTAGTCGCGGAAAGCGATAAAGACTATG
>JANMVA010000519.1:0-4594 GCA_031392195.1 Saprospiraceae bacterium
GAAACTTTCCACAGAAGGGTCCCAAGAAAAGGTCTTCACGCTGCACACCAACTTTCTTACCCAAAATGCTAAAATCAGTGATCAGCACAGGCGGAACACGCTTATTCATCTTCATGTCCTGAGGTTTACAGAAACTGAGCATCCCGGGAGTCCCAAAGTAAAGCATGTTGTCAGTACCTAAAGAGACTTCACCTGCAATCCTGTTGATCGGGAGGCCATCATTGGTGTAATAATTTCTGAACTGCCTGGATGTTGGATTAAAAACACTGAATCCATTATTCGTTCCCAACCAAAGATTTTCTTGCTGGTCAGGTGTGATGGAAAAAACTGTGTTGTTACATAACCCATCCAACGTGCTGTAGTTCGTTATCTTCTGCGTAGCCAGATCCATTTGGGCAAAACCATTTTCCGTACAGATCCAAAGCTGGTGATTCTGATCTTCATATAAATCGTAGACTCCATTGTCGGGCAAGGATGTCATGTCCGATTTATTATTTTCAAAAAAAGTAAATTTATTAGTCACCGGATCCAATTTGCACAATCCTCTGTTCTGCGTTCCGATCCATACTTTTTGGTCCGAGTCGATTATCAGACTGAATATTCTGTTATCGGGAATGGAATTTTCATTTGCAGGATCTGCAGCATAATTGATCACCCTATTTTCCCGTGCATCATATCGATAGACTCCTTTCGAATTTGTCCCAAACCAATATACGCCTGATGCATCCTGAACAATGGTATGGGCACCAGGTATATTTCTGACATGGGGCAATTCCGGGACATCAAATTTTTTCGTAAATGGATCAAAAAAATAAATACCTGCACGTGTACCTATCCAGACCTTTCCCGCATCATCATAATAGAATGTATAGATATTGTTGCCTGGAGTTGCAGTTGTTTTCAGATCGGTTACCTGGTAAAGTTCAAATTTCATGGTAGGCTTGTGGTAATGGTACAAACCGACCCCCGAAACGCACAACCATAACCAATCGGGATCCCGTTTGTCCTCAACAATGGTATTCGCCATGCGATAAACAGCAAATTGGTTTGGCGGCAAAGGAATGCTTACAGAAGAAAACTGTTGGGTGAGCGGATCAAACTTATCCAATCCCTTATTCGTTCCAATCCACACGATACCCGAAGCATCAGTGTATACATCATTAATATAATCATCATTCAGGCTTTTGGCATCTGAAGGATTGTGATGAAAACGACGCGTGAATTTATTTGTTTTGGTATCAAACCACGCAAGTCCATTGCCATACGTTCCTATCCACCATTGCGAACCTGTTCCAGGTGCAATGCCTGAGATGATATGACTTCTTGGATCAGTTTCAACAGGATCAGAAAAAGGAATGCTGACAATTTTATCACCAGACAAATAAACCTTTTGCAGATCCGCATACCACGTTCCGAGCAACAAGGTGTCATCCCGAAAAGGAATGATTGGATGTACTGTAACTTCTAACTTATTCCCGGATGAGAATGGTGACTGGATCTTTGCATGAATAAATCTTCCGGTTGCTTCGTGATACACATGCAGACCTGCATTCGAGCCAATCCATTTCCTGTTTTGTGAATCGATATAAAGGTATTTGGTCAGTAAATCACGAAGCGGTGGTAAGGCGATGCTTTTGTATGGCGGACTTTCACTCCATTGATGGATTCGTGTACGCGTTGCAAACCAGATGGTATTATCAGGCCCTGAACAAACAGCATGAACCCGATGCTGATCAAGCTTTTCAATCGTGTCATTAAACCGGATCCTGTGAAAGAGATCATCTTTAAAATCATAATAACACAACCCGCCATTGGTCGCAGCCCATACCCTGCCTTGCCGATCCACATGCAGGGCATTGACAATATTATTCGAGATAGAGGTTGTATCACCGGGTACATTGCGATACACGATAAAATTCACGCCATCAAACCGGTTCAAACCATCCGTCGTTCCAAACCACATGAATCCCAGCTTATCCTGGATGATGTGATTCACCGGAGCTGAAAGTCCTTCTTTATCAGTAAAATGCTCAAATGAAATATTTGCATACTGCGCATCCATTTGGAAACACCCAAAAACCGCACAAAAAACAGGAATTATGTTTCGAAGAAAACGATATAGGTCCAGAACGCCCATCATGTTGAAAATACAAAATAATCTTCCGCAGCAAGGAGTTTTCTCTGCAGCCGGAGTTTTCTCTGCAGCCGGAGTTTTCTCCTGCTGCTCTATAGTTAAGCGCAGCTTAACCTACGTTTTAGCGTCACCAAAGCTGCGCTTTGCCACTGCGATTACTTCCCAATCCCCTTCTGAAGAACATCTATCACATACTCAACTTCCTCTTTGGAATTATAAACCGCAATCCCCATTCTCGTCACACCACCTTGTCCGATCAGGCCCATGACCTCAACGGCTCTAAGAGCATAAAAATGTCCATCCCACGCACAGATCCCTTTTGAAGCCAACAGATTACAAATAGCTTCAGGCCTTCTATTCTCAACAGTGAATGCCAACGTCGGTGCACGCTGTGTCTCTTTCAATGGAGGTCCATAAATATCAATACCATCGATATCACGTAAACCAAGATAAAGCTGCTGTGCCAGCGAACGCTCATGCGTTTGAATCTTATGCATTCCCTTCACAATTCTCTCACGAAGATTATTTCCATCACCAAACTTTGAAATAAAATCAACCGCAGCAGAAACACCGGCGAGCGCTGCATGATTGAGCGTACCGCGTTCGATCCGGTAAGGCGCATGTTGCAACTGTGTGCGGAGTCGGTCAGTATCGAGCCTGTCCAACGCACCAGTCTTGGAATATAGTATCCCTACATGGGGTCCATAAAATTTATACGCCGAACACAGAAGAAAATCACAATCGATTTCGGATACATCTGTCAATAGGTGTGGAACATAATGGACAGCATCCACTACAAGTAATGCACCGACGGTATATGCGAGTTGCCTGACTCTGTCGATCTCATTGACCGTTCCGAAAATATTCGATGCAAGTCCAATGGCAACGACACGTGTTTTATCAGTGATCTTCTTTTCAAGATCTGAATAATCAAGACTGCCATCTTCATCGAGACGAACTTCCTTCACGATGATCCCGTGCTTTCGCTGTTGCAGCCATGGACCACGGTTAGCTTCATGATCCAGCTGTGTGATCACGATTTCATCACCAGGTTGTAATGAACGTACGATCGCATTGGCCAATACAAAATTGAGGCTGGTCATATTGGCACCAAACGAAATGGTATGAGGTCCTTCAGCACCAAGTAGTCCTGCAACCTGGCTGCGGGCATGATCGATCAAATCGTCAGTCTCATGTGAGGTGATAAACTGCCCATGCGTATTGGCATTGGAATTCGAGTAAACGGCCACCATGGCATCAATCACGGATTGAGGGACCTGGGTGCCGGCCGGGCCATCCAGATGGATTATCGGCCGGTTATCAACAACGCGTTTAAGTGCAGGGAACAGGTTACGCACAGCATCATTCATCAGTAGTTTCTGTTGGTTAGTCATGCAAGTTAACAAAAAGCCGCACGCTCCCTTTTCACCCCATACTTATGGGATTGATGACACGTAGGGCTGCATCTACCTTTGTCATGAATCAAACTAATTATTCAACCACATTAATTCTGCAAATCATGAAAAAAATTCTTTTAACCATCGGAACATGCTGTGCGATCTTATTATACCCTGCGATTTCCAATGCACAGGATTTTTGTAAAACCGATCCGTCTTTTGTAAAGATCCTGAATGACACTTCTTATGCTACCGCACTTGAAGTCACTTTTTTACCTGGCAAAACCACAAACATGCATACGCACCCGGCCTTTTATGCTTATGTGCTAGAAGGTGGAAAGTTGCAGGTCAACTATGCAGATGGCGGCACAGAAATCATGGAATTGAAATCAGGTGACTCTCTCTTTGGTACACCCGAAAAACCACACAACACTGTCAACCTCGGTACGAAACCAGTCAGAATGCTAATGATCGAAATGAAAGATCATCCTTACATGGCCTCCGCAAAATCGAAAAAATAATGCTTGGACATAATTGAGTTTAGGAAAGGCTTTTCACTGCTTGTTGATAAATTGGAAAAATGGAAACAATGCAATACATGACGGGAAATCATGCAGATGGTTTTCTGTCATCAGCAGGCAGTGAAATAAAGCCGAACTCAGATGATTCTCAACTGAAAGGATCCGATACCAATCCAACGTTTAATCTAAATAACTAGTCAAGTTTATCACGCTTCACGGCTCACGGCTCACGTCGCTTATCTCAAAGCTTTTACAATTTCCCCTTGCATAAACTCCTGTTCCTGCTGATCATCCCTCACAGGCACAAAGACCCTACCTGTCATCCTCTCATACAAATGAATATATCGCTTACTCACAATATCAACAAACTCATCATCCATCACCGGCATCACCTGCCCTTCTAATCCCTGAAATCCTTTCGACATCAACCACTCACGCACAAACTCTTTCGATAGTTGTTCTTGCGGCAAACCCGCAGTCTGATTATCCGCATACTTATCTGCATACCAATACCTCGAACTATCCGGTGTATGAATTTCATC
>JANMVA010000524.1:0-1856 GCA_031392195.1 Saprospiraceae bacterium
AGCAATGATGTAAAGTTCTTCCCTCAGCCAGATCTGTCCTGTAAAAGCATACTTGTAACCTTTCTGAAGAATGGATCCGGCGAATGACATTCCAACGTGGCCCAAGAGAAGACCAAGCAATAATCCGAATACTGAGATCCAAAGTGCTTCACTGATGAGCAGCAAAAATATTTTGCCCGGGCTCGCTCCACTGACGCGCATCAGGGCTATTTCATATTTGCGTTCACTCAGGGAGGTGAACAATGAAATGAAAATACTGAGAGCGGCAACAAAGGCGATGAGGATGGCCATATACCTGATGGCTTCAGCTCCGCTGCCCATCATGGCATACAATCTGTTGATCTCCCATGCCGGCGAAGAAGCCATCAAGCCTGTGTTCTGATTAATATTTCTGAGCAGGTTTAATGATTGCATGTTCCTGTTGTTTTTATACCGGATAAGAATACTTGTAATCTCCTTTTCCGGATTTGCTCTGAGAGTAGCAATAACACTATCCGTCAGCGTTCGTACTTCATTTGAATCAATCGTGATCGTATTAGCAGAGTTATGCTGATGCGTGGGCGAATCGTGATCGTGATGCACATGAGAACTATCTGTTTCCTCCGTGGGATGATCATGTACATGCCATATTGTCTGGGGCGTACAAAGGATGAGTTGATCAAGGACTGTACCGGTTAATGGTAATATTCCACTGACAACAAATGGTGACCCATGATTGTGTTCCAGGTCCGGATTCTCTTCAAGGCCATGGGTAGAGAAAAATTCATCGCCAACATGCAGGTGAAGCTTTTCAGCTACATTTTTTCCGGCGACCACATCAAAATCATGCGAATAAATCTCTCCTTCAACTTTGTCCGCTCCATATAATGAAAGTATGGAAGGCGGGGCTCCGACAATCCTGAATGCTCCATAGCTATCGCCCAATGACAGTGGTATGCTGGCAGCAATCAGCGGATGATTGGGGTTGAGAAAAGGTGCTGCCTCACTGATGGGAATATTTCCTGTCGGTGCATCGATGTGATACATGCTGTTGAGGATCAACTGCAGCGGACTTCCTTTGGCCCCGATCACTAAATCAATACCGGCGAGATTATTGTCAAGTCCCTTTTTAAACTGGTGATTAAACAAGGTTAAAAAAACGATCAGGCCCACGCTCAGTGCAAACAAAAGAATGCTCATCAAACTGTTTAATGGTTTGGCGAGGATATTCTGAAAGCTAAGTCTGATAATATTCATTATGAGATATGATTGGCGAATGACAATTTACGAACCACGATTTACGAATGACGAATTGCAACTTAAACGGTTGCAGAGTTGAAACATTAGGAATAAGATTGAGCAGGTTGTCATACTTGTTACCTCTTACGTTTAACCTTTTACTTCAAACTGATCATTTAAATATATCTTCTTATCAACCATATGCTTAATCCTGCTATCATGTGTGACTATTAGGAGGTTTGATTTATGTTCGGATGCTACATGTTGCAGCAAGGCAATCATCTTGAAGCAGTTCTCATCGTCGAGGGCAGATGATGGTTCGTCTGCGAGTATGATGCCGGGCTTGTTGATCAATGCACGGGCGATGGCTAAGCGTTGTTGTTCACCGATACTTAGTTCAAAAGGTTTGTCATTCGCTTTGTGGCTGATCGAAAGTTTTTCCAGTAAGGAGAGTGCTGTTTTCTTATCCTGTTTTTCTCCTGACAAACTTTGAGTGAGCAATAAATTTTCTAATGTGGAAATGGATTTGACAAAATGTGTTTTTTGAAATACCAATCCAATGTTTTGTCCCCGGAACAGATCCATTTTTCTTCCGCGCAATTGATGGAAGGGTGTCTGATCGATCATGATCTCTCCTG
>JANMVA010000540.1:0-2857 GCA_031392195.1 Saprospiraceae bacterium
CATGGGGCATGAAACATGGGGCATGGATTAAGAATAGGAGAAATTTGGTAAAATGTAGGAGACAGATTTCGTCAACATCTGTTACCTGTGACAGATGTCGACAAAATCTGTCATGGATCAGCCACTGGATAGACCTCTATAGAACATATCTGTTAATGCTAAAACGACTTGCATATCTAAATCTCCCCGAACCAATCCTGATTAAATGATTTATGTCCTCCTGACCCTTAGTTTCAGAATATTCCCAAGGTTGAAACAATGCCGGCACCGGGCCTCGTAGATGTCTTTTTCACCGAGGACAACTGTCTCAGCATCAGGGGTCAGGCGGTAAGTATGGGTTGCTAAATTTCCGCAATGATTGCAGATGGCGTGCAATTTAGTTATGTATTCAGCACTGGCTAAAAGATCCGGCATAGGGCCAAACGGACGTCCCCTGAAATCCATGTCAAGCCCCGCAACGATCACCCGATGACCCCGATTGGCTAGTTGCTCACAGACGATAGGTAGCTGATCATCAAAGAACTGTGCTTCATCGATACCTATAACATCGATGTTTGAACCAACTGATAAGATTTCCTCGGATGATCCTACCGGATGAGAAGAAATGGCTCTGGCATCATGGCTTACAACTTCGTCGGCACTGTATCTGGTATCCTTCAAAGGTTTGAATATCTCGACAGCCTGGTCGGCGATGCGCGCGCGTCGAAGCCTGCGGATCAGTTCCTCGGTCTTACCTGAAAACATGGAACCACAGATAACTTCTATCCATCCCCTGCGTTGTGTATGAAATGACGGTTCGAGAAACATGCGGCTGCAAAGATGCACTGTTCTGTTTACTCAGTGGATTGCTCTCTGAAATTGATTGGTTCACACAATATTAACCGGATTCGTGTCATATTAGAGACCAGACATTATTAACTTGCCGCATATATAACTCAGACCAGAATGGACTTAAAAAAATCTCAACGGCTTCTCCATAAAATCCAGGCTTTCATCGATGATGGGAACGGGCAGGAATTGTCCAGACTTGAAAAAGACCTGATCAAATCATACGTCGTGCAGTTATATGATGCCATCACTTCAACGGAGGAAAATGTAATAGTCCAGGAACATCACAAGCCACTAGAACCGCTGATCCCGAAGAAATTAAAAGAAGAGCCGGAAGTAAAATTTGAACCCATCACTCACAGGGTATCTGAGTATATCAAACCTGAAGTAACCAAACAAGAATTTTCGAGGCCTGAACCTCCAAAGCAAGAAGAGACAGTCGAAGAAGAGATTGTGTTTTCTGCTTATAAGCCACCGGTTCAAAAAGACAAGCCGGTTGAAGTAGAGATCCCCCAGGCTGAAATGAAATATGCTCCGCCGAAAACGGAATCGATACCATATGAATACAAGGCCCCGGAAATTGTGAAGGAGACATTTGAGGCTCCAAAAGTTTCATCTCAACAAGGCCCTCAATCAGAATCATTGACCAAGCTCTTTGATTTGCAAAAGTCGGAGGATGCCTCGAGGTTTAGCCACATTCCGATTGCAAGCATTGAGTCGGCGATGGGTCTCAATGAACGGATTTTCACACTCAATGAATTGTTTGGTGGTGATAAAAGTTTATTTGATGCCACGTGCTCAACATTAAATAATCTCAATTCGTTTTCAGAAGCCAGAAATGTTCTGATGGGCGGGCCTGCCAAAGATTATAAATGGGCTGATCCGGAACGGATCAAGATGGCTGAGCATTTTATCCGTTTAGTTGCCCGGCGATATCCGAAGGCCGGTTCCTGATTTGATAATGGATAAGATTCTACGCAAGCTTGCCTTCCCGATTGGATTTGTCATCCTCATTTGGGTCATCCATATTGTTCAGTTTTTCAGTGGCATTGATCTTCGCACCTTAGGTGTTTTTCCAAAAGCTATTGAAGGATTGCCTGGAATTCTCACCTCACCTTTGATTCATGGTGGTTGGCAACATTTGTTTTATAATTCCATTTCTTTTCTCATTCTGGGTGCCATCATCTTTTGGTTTTATCAGCGGATTGCGCTTCGCAGTTTTTTACTGATCTATATTTTATCCGGATTGGGTGTCTGGATATTTGGTCAGTCGGGTACATACCATATTGGTGCGAGTGGTTTGGTGTATGGTATGGTGTCACTTGTTTTCTGGAGTGGTGTATTTCGAAGAAACATAAAATCTGTTGTGTTAGCACTTATCATTCTCATCCTGTATGCCGGTTATTTTGGAGGGATTGTTCCCGGAAAAGAAGGTATCTCCTGGGAGAGTCATTTGCTTGGGGCATTAGCAGGTATTGTATTGGCATGGATCTATAAAAATGATATTGAAGAAGATGAAGTGCCGGAGCCGCCGTTGGAGGATGATGAGGAGAAGGAATATTTTCTAAGGAGAGATGCTTTTGACGTGACAATAGCTGAACGGAACAGGCTTTCAGAACAGTAATTCAATTTTGGATTTTGGATCGGTGATGAAAGAAGGTTAATCTTACTGTCTTAAAGCCGTTCGCAAACGTAAAAAAACGAGTAAAAAAGATAGCTAGAAGATAATCAGTTTTATACAAATAGGTTAAAAAAATATTGTTACGTATATTTTGAATTTACTGAGGAAGCTAGATAACCCCGCTAACAACGTATAAAAAGGTGTAATTAAACCCGGCCTCAACGTTTTTATTAAAATCCAAAATCCAAAATCCAAAATCCAAAATCCAACCAGATGCAACCTGTCGAAATCCCAGTTGTCCTTAGGCCATCTTTCAATTCAAAATAAATCATCATGGCTAAAATCCTGTTCTTCGCTTTTTTCACCATCTCATTGTTGAGTGCTGCTACATGTCAATCCGATTCTCGC
>JANMVA010000607.1:0-4311 GCA_031392195.1 Saprospiraceae bacterium
GTATCTCCGTGCCCACCGAGCAGCATGGCCTGGATATCTCTTGGAGAAACATCAAGTGCTTCAGCAAGGAAGGCGCGGTAACGGGCAGTGTCGAGGACACCAGCCATTCCGAATACTCTGCTTGAAGGCAGACCGGATACTTTATGCGCTGCATAGGTCATTACATCCAGTGGATTGGAAACCACGATCAGGATGGTGTTAGGGCTGTACTGCAGCAATGACTTTGTTACCGAAGAAACGATCTTGGCATTCGTAGAGATCAGGTCATCCCTGCTCATGCCCGGTTTGCGTGGTACACCTGCCGTGATAATGGCGATATCGGAGCCCGCTGTTTCGGCATAATCGCCGGTTCCTCTCAGCCTTGTGGAGTAATCATCAATCGGTGCCTGCTGCCATGTGTCGAGCGCTTTCCCTTTTGCCATATCGGCCATGAGATCGAGCAGAACTATTTCATTTACAACGTTTTGGTGAGCTAATACATTAGCCACTGTGGCACCGACATTACCGGCGCCGACAACTGTAACTTTTGACATAGAAGGAGGATATTGGTAAGGAATCGATTAATATGTCGGCAAAACTAATAAGAATTCACATCCTGTTTAGAACCTACGCCAATTCAAACAGTATCTTTGCGGTTCATAAAGCAAAAATTCCTATGTCAAGATTGTTTTTTACGTTGCTTGGCCTGTTATTTGTTAACCTCCTTTCTGCTCAGTTTTGCGGGACTCAACAGGGTCCGCTGCTCGAGCGTCTGGATGTGAATATGCGGTCCTTACAGCCAGCTCAGCGTGGCTTGCTCAAGTTTGTCCCGGTTACATTTCATCTCGTTGCCAATAGTGAAGGTGTAGGCAGGATCAATGAAGAAGCCGTTCTTCGCCAAATCTCAACCTTCAATGCTCAATTTGCTGACCAGGAAATTCTCTTCTACATAGACAGATTTAATTATTTCAATAACACTGCTGTATATGATGACCCGGGATCTAGTGCTGCCAGAATTCAGATGAACCTGAGAAAGGACAATAATTCAGTCAATATCTTTATCGTCAATCAGATCGATTTAGGTGGCGGCGGACCGGGAGTGACACAGGCTTATTATGATTCACAAGGAGACTGGATCGTAAGCAGGAAATCAGTAGTCGGAACATCTTCTACACTGGCACACGAAGTTGGGCACTTTTTCAGCCTTCCTCACCCGCATACGGGTTGGGATTGCCATCCATGGATCCCTCAGGAATACACCAATCCTGTCAATGTAGACTTTACGATTGAATGTGATGAAGGAGGTGGATCGGTCAGGATTGAATTGCAGGATGGCAGTAATTGCTCTATCGCAGGTGACCGTATCTGTGATACTCCACCCGATTATAATCTTGGCCTTCTTCACCAGGACGATTGTTCTCCAAACACTACTATAAAGGACAAAAACGGTACGGTCATCCAGCCAATTACAAATAACTTCATGGGTTATTACAGGGGATGCGATTCGTACACCTTTACACCAACGCAAAAGAATCTGATCAGTACGGACTATAATTCCTTCCAGCGCAGTTATATCCGTCTTCCCAAAATACCGGAACAAGATCCTGTAAACGGACCTGTGAATTACATCACGCCGATCAATGGAATTGAAACATCCACTTCCACAAATATTCTTTTTGATTGGGAGGATGTGCCGAATGCTACACATTACCTTTTGATCATAGACCGCTTTGTCTCATTTACGTTCAATCCAACACGAGTGATTGTGGCAGAATCGCAATATATCATGGATGAATTGACTGAAGGTGCTATCTTTCATTGGAAGGTTTGGCCTTACAATGAGTCCCAGACCGACGCAGGTTTCAGCGCTCCTCAAAACTTCAGAGTGGGCATGGGTACAGGTGTCAATGAAATCGAGGATATCAGTGATTTTTCCATCACGCCAAATCCTGCTGCAGAAGGCCAGCCGAATGTTTTGACATTATCATCCGTCAATTCATTTCATGCTGATCTCAGCATCACCGATGCTTCAGGCCATACGCTGATGAATCAACAACTGGAGATTCCATCAGGTATATCAAGTCACCAGCTGAATACTGCTGATTTATCACCGGGTATTTACTTTGTGATTCTGGAATCGGAAAAGGGTATTCTCGTGGAACGAATCCTGAAGGCAAGCGATTAAACAGGTCGCTTTTCTTTAGTTGTATTCAACTGTAGGTTCAGTATCATCTCCTGTTCGGATGATGACTTTCGCTTCATCGGATGAACGTTTTACCTCGCCCATGATGTAAGCTTTTATTCCAAAAGCTGAAGCAAGATCGAGTATTGTGGATGCTGATTTTTTATCCACAAACAAAAGCATCCTGATACCCATATTGAAGACCTTGTACATTTCAGAAAGAGAAGTACCTGAAGCTTCACGGATCAGTTCAAATAATACAGGAATAGGTGGTACATTTTCGATATGCACAGCGGTGTTTGGAGAAATAAACTTCAGCACTTTGCTATAAGCGCCTCCGGTACAATGAATAATTCCTTGAATATTTTGCCTGTATTCACGAATGATCGGTAACAGGATCGGGAGATAAGTTCTTGTCGGAGATAAGAGCAATTTACCAATTGTGATCTGCTTTCCCTGGATATCAATTTTGTCTGTCAGTTTCCATGGTCCGTCATAAACCAGGTCATTGTTCGTTTCAGGGCTAAAGCTCTCCGGATAAAGAGTAGCATATGATTTATGCAGCATGTCATGCCTGGCTGATGTGAGTCCATTGCTTCCTATGCCACTATTGTATTCATCTTCATAATTGGCCATGCCATCAGAAGCAAGGCCGATAATCACTGCACCGGGCTTGATCTGGTTGATGATGAGATCCTTCCGGTGCATACGCCCGAAAGCAGTTACTCCTACATCGATCGTTCGGACGATATCACCTACGTCAGCTGTTTCCCCTCCTGCATGTTTAATGGATACGCCCCGCTCTTCCATGCGGTTGATGAAAGCAAGTGTGCCCTCCACGATTTCCTCAATGATTTCGCCGGGAATCAGATGGCGGTTGCGGCCGATCGTTGATGAGATCAGGATATCGTCGATCATTCCGGTACAGGCCATGTCATCCACATTCATGACCAGGGCATCCTGTGCGATGCCTCTCCAGACAGAAATATCACCTGTTTCCTTCCAGTAGAGATAAGCCAGGCTGGTTTTTGTGCCTGCCGTATCGGCGTGCATGATGTTGCAGTAATCCGGGTTGCTACCGGCTACGTCGGGAAGGACTTTGCAGAAAGCATTCGGGTAGAGGCCTTTATCGAGATTTCGGATAGCTGTATGTACTTCGGATTTCGAGGTAGAAGCGCCGCGAAGGTTATATTTTTCAGTATCCGTTACCATGGGGGTGACAAAGATGCATTAATTTAATATTATCGAGAGAGTGTTTTTGGTACGCCTTTTGCACAGTGTAGAAAGAATCGCCACTGCGATCTGTTAAAACCAACCTGAAAGGCCACCTCATCCAGAGGTGGTTTTTTTCTTTTTGCCAAAAAGAAAAAAACTTTCTTACTAGTCATGTCACTTTTTTCATTGCCAAAAAAGTAACCATGGTTCGACCAGCTTACAGTCAACCTAGGGCTACAGCTCACCAACCAAAGGCTAGTCTCTCAAAAAACTCACCTGCGCCTCCAGGCATTTGTATTTTATCTGGTTTGCTTTCGCGCTTATTCGCTTTTCAGATCAATTTTTTTTCAGGTAATTGTTACCTGTGGAAACTTGTCCCAACCTAAAATTGTCATGCGAGCGTTCGGACAGTTTTGAGAGACGTATTCTTCTTCTCGAAATGGAAATACATTTTCAATGTTTGCGCTTATGAGCCTATGTGCTACAGCCAATCAAAGTAACCATGGTTCGAACTTGCATCCCGCACAAGCTGATCTGTCGGAGGTCAGGGGCACAAATTCATACACACATGAATTATTTCACAGGAGGTCCCTTGTCGAAGGGCAAGAGAGAAGAGAATCATCTTCCATCGCGCGCCGCTGCGAAGCCTTTGGCTTCGTCGGCGCGAAAAATAGTGGGGTTCTGCTTTTTTAATTCCCTTCGGCAGGCAGGGACCACCATAGAGAGATTATTTCGTGCGCTATAAAATGCCACAAGTCCCACATATTTCGACTTACAACCCTCATCCTCGTGGTACAGCTCAGTTATACCGTTAATTTCCAAACTTCTTCCGGAAAATATTTTTATATATTTTCACCCATAGGTTCATGTATAAGATCCCGTACTAGTTCGGCATTGCCGGCTTGGGACGTTACATGAACCTTTCTTTTCTTAGA
>JANMVA010000609.1:0-2026 GCA_031392195.1 Saprospiraceae bacterium
ATTTCCGCAGAAGCCGCCGGAAAGCAAGGGAAGTTCTGGGAAATGCATGATTTGATTTTCGAGAACCAAAATAAACTCACCAACAATTACCTGTTGTCATTGGCAAAAGATCTCGATCTCGATCTTGACCAATTTGCTAATGACTCAAAGAATGAAGAAATCCTGAATAAAATAGAAACGGATTTTGAAGGAGGCATCCGTAGCGGTGTCAATGGAACTCCTTCGTTTTTTGTAAATGGCACTAAGCTGTTCACTTATGATGAAACTTATGAATCTTTGGACGATGCTATACAGCTTGAATTAGAAATGAAAAAATATTAAAGGGTTTCTTCTTTTTTATTCCGGTCTCAATAAAATTTCATCGTTTATTTTGAAAACCCATCGGCTGCAATGATTGCATCTGCAAAGGCTTGCGGTGCTTCCTGAGGCAAGTTGTGTCCGACGCCACCTGTGATCAATCGATGTACATAACTGCCTGAAAACTTTTTGGCGTAGGCATTGCTATCCGGATGTGGTGCACCATTAGCATCACCTTCGAGCGTGATAGCCGGCACAATGATCACAGGACCTTCTGCAAGCCGCTTTTCCAGGTCTTCATACTTCGATTCCCCTTCTTCAAGTCCGAGTCGCCAGCGATAATTATGGATTACGATGGCTACATGGTCTGGATTTTCCAATCCAATAACACTTCGATTGAAGATGTCATCTTCGAAATCCCACTTCGGAGAGGCAAGTCGCCAGATGAGCCTGGCAAACTCTTTCCTAGCTTAAATTTTTAACCTGTCTTCGTTTTGTTTACAATAAAAATTGAGTTTTGTGTATGAAATCAGAAACGAAACCAGAGATGCCAACTTTCTTAAACAAACTGTCCTGCACTTTCGCACAGGACAGATGTGAAATTTGAGGTTCTACTAATAAATGATTTTGGTTTCACTCAGTTCTTCATTTCGATAAGGCCAATTTGTGTGTAGCGGCTTCCTTGATAAGTGATACCACCGCTTTTGGTTGAGAAACATAGATTGCATGGCTACCGCTGACTTCACTGACGATTGAACCTGCACGCTTAGACATGAAGCGCTGAGCGGCGAGTGGAATCATCTTGTCTTCTGTAACCACCAGGTACCAATTCGGTTTGCTTTTCCATGCTGGCTGACTGATCGCACCATTGAGTGCCTCCAGTCCCCATGGAACCTGTGAGTTAGCCATGAACTCAGCTGTCTTAGAGTCTACATCGGCAGCGAATGAAGCAGCAAATTTTGCTTTGTCAAGAAAGAGAAATCCATCCTGTGGGGGAAGTATCGGTGGGACAGGTGCTCCGGGAGGTGGATCCTTAATAAGTGAGGATACTGATTCGCCTTTGTCCGGAGCAAAGGCTGTGATATATACAAGACCTTCAACCTTTGGATCGTTGCCTGCTTCAGTTATAACTACTCCACCGTAAGAGTGGCCGACAAGGATCACTGGTCCATCGATCGTGGCCAGAATCTGCTTTGTTGCTGCCACATCACCTGCTAATGATATCGTTGGATTCTGGACGATGGCAACAGTGTAGCCGTCCTTCTTCAGTGCTTCATAAACGGCTTGCCATCCGGAGCCATCCACAAAACCACCGTGAACAAGAACAATTGCTGGTTTTTTTTCCATTCCATTTGTGTTCATTTGAGATTTGTTTTTTGGTTGAGAAAATGAGGTATAAGTAACCATCACACAGATGGTCATGATGAAGAGAAGCTTTTGCATTTTTTAAATTTTTTAGTTTGTGAAATTGATGCTGTAAAAATATTTCTTGCACCTGGCGACCTACAACTCTGAAATAGGTTGAGCGGACCATATCCTCCGTGAAGCAGACTTTTTGAAATGCGAATTGTTTTGAAATGAAGAACTAAAAATGTGACACGATGTGAACCTCACGTCCCATTATCAATTCTCATCAATGATCGGCTTGCCTTTTTCAACGATATATGTTGCAAGCTCTGAGGCTTTGACAGTGCCGACGTTCTTCGCTGAATGAATGGTACCATAAGGA
>JANMVA010000665.1:0-5942 GCA_031392195.1 Saprospiraceae bacterium
CAATTCGTCAATCGATTGTTGCTGGTGAGTGCGGATACAGAAGTGCCTGAGTTTTGCTTCAACAGTTGTTATGCCTGCGGACAGGAAGCACAGATTACTTTCCGTCTGGGTATGGGTGATGTTATTCCCAATCCAGAAGGAGTATGGCTGGCAGGTGGTGGAAACTTTGATATCCCCGGTGGGAAATATCAAATGGCCGATGATGATCTGGACGGAGTATATGAGATCACATTGCCTCGCGCGCTGGGTTTCGAATCGTTTTACACATTTGCTAATGGGCCTTGTCCTGATTATAGTTGTAAAGAAGACCTGACGGGACTTCCGTGTGGTGATCCCAATAATTTCAATGATCGCTTTCTTGCGGCTATTGATGATGATGTTGTCATTGAAACTTGTTTTGGTACATGTGCGACTAATACCAAGTGTGCTACGGGTGCAGACAATTTGTCAAAAGATGAATTCCTCTTTACGCTTGCACCCAATCCGGTTATTGATGGAGTGACTACGCTCACCTTTGGTGATTACCATCATGAGTATAAAAAGATTTCCGTGACCAATTTGCTTGGACAGATCATGGATCATTGGGAACTGAGTGAATATGTGGAGACACATGCTTATGCTACAGATCAGCTTTCAGCAGGTATTTATTTTATCACGGTGACCGCCGGTGACCGTTATTATACCCGCAAGCTTGTCAAATGAACTAACCAATCTTGATTGCCGGTGATATCTTCAATGTATTGCCGGGATCAAGATGTGGTATCCGAGTATCCTCTTTTTGTCATTTTAATTTCCAGGAATGTCATGAACTTCAACATGCGCGCATATCTTTTTTTTCTTTTCATCTTCCTTTTCACAACAGCACAGGCTCAATACCAGGTGAATGGAATTGTGACCATGTCACCAGATAATGAACCTGTGGTGGGTGCCATCGTACATGTAAAAGGAACCACAATCGGTACGGTCACTGATTTTGATGGCCGGTATTCTATATCTGTTCCCAATCCTGAGTCCACCCTTGTCGTGAGCTTTACAGGTTATGGCGAACAGGAATTCATTGTGGGTAACAGAACTACACTGGATGTAATGCTGAAAGAAAGTGCTTCACAACTCGATGAGGTGATCGTGACCGGCTATGGCGTCCAGAAGAGATCAAACATCAGTGGGAGTGTTGCTTCTGTCAGAGCGGAAGAAATTGCAGAACAACCAATTTTGCGCGTCGAACAGGCATTGCAAGGTAGAACTGCGGGTGTACAGATCGCACAGGTATCCGGTTCTCCGGGTAGTGCATTGACAGTTAGAGTTCGTGGTGTGGGTACAATTAATAATAGTGATCCGCTCTACATTGTCGATGGCATGCCTGTTGAAGGTCTTGACTTTCTCAATCCAAATGATATCGAATCGATCAATATATTGAAAGATGCGGCATCGGCTGCTATTTATGGTTCAAGAGGTGCCAATGGTGTTGTGCTCATTACAACAAAAGGTGGTAAGCGAAATCAGGCAGGAACGGTGAGCTATGATGCTTATTATGGAATGCAGAGAGCGGCTCGCTTGCTGGACTTGCTCAATGCCACTGAGTATGCAGTCATTCAGAATGAAGCATATGTTGCTGCAGGAAAAGCACCGCTACCTGAGTTTGCCAATCCGCAAGCCTTGGGAGAAGGAACTGACTGGCAGGAAGCCATTTTTACGCATGCACCTATCATGAGTCATCAATTAACTCTGACAGGTAGCAACGAGAACTCTTCTTTTACTTTGTCGGGAAATTATTTTACGCAAGATGGTATCATCGGCGGTGATAAAGCGAATTTTCAGCGGGCAACAATTCGATTGAATGGTAATCATGATTTGAAAAAATGGTTGACGCTGGGAAATAATTTAGGCTTCACCTGGTTTGAACGTGATGCAATAGGTGAAAACACGCAATATAATTCTCCGATGATCCGTGCACTTAACATGGATCCGGTGACGCCGATCCGAAAAGCTGACGGAACCTATGCATATTCGAACTATGCAGATACAGATATAGCCAATCCGGTCAATGCCATCGAACAGACGCATAATAACTGGAGAAGCAATCGTTTTGTCGGTAGTGTATACGGAGATGTAAAGCTTGGAAATAAATTTTCATTCCGGACCACAGCAAGTCTCGATATCACATTTGCTTTGCAACGGATCTTCTATCCAAAATTTGATCTGAGCAGTGTTCCTGAGATCAGTGAGGCTCCGGCTGCTGAAAAAAGTGTGACCAACAGCGTGAGTGTCGGAAACAATACCTGGAGAAATATGCAGCTTGAAAATGTGCTGACTTACCAGAACACATTTAATGAAATTCATGATCTCACATTTATCGCGGGTACTACTGCATTAGATAACCGGTATGATGGAAGCGGAGGAGCAAATACAAATCTTCCATCCAATGATCCGGATGATGCTTATATCGGGAATACAATCGATCCGATCGAATCGCAAAGTGCCTGGCAAACGGCTTATGAATCATCCCTGCTTTCATGGTTTGGAAAAGCGAATTATGAATTTGATGATAAATACCTCTTCTCTGCCACATTCAGAGCTGATGGTTCTTCGCGGTTTGGAAAGAATAATCGTTACGGATATTTTCCTTCTTTCTCAGCAGGCTGGATACTCAGTCATGAATCATTCTGGACATCAGAGATCATTGATTTTGTCAAATTACGTGGCAGTTGGGGGCAAAATGGAAATGACCGAATTGGTGATTATAGTTTCACTACAGTGGTGGCCAGTGGACAGAATTATACATTTGGCCCGGATGAGACGATCACCAATGGTAGTGTTGCGCTCAATGCGGCCAATCCGGATCTGAAATGGGAGACCAGTACGCAAACAGATATCGGGCTCGATGTGGAAATGCTGGAAGGACGGATTGACTTCACCACGGATTATTACATCAAAAAAACATCAGACATGTTGTATGCTGCACCGATCCCTTTGGTGGCAGGTACAGCAGCTCCGATCCAGAATATTGCTACGGCAGAAAACAGAGGTTTTGAATTTTCGTTGGGATACCGCAATACGGATCATGCATTGCGTTATGCTTTCGGAGGGAATATTTCTTTTATCAAGAGTGAAGTCACCGGGTTGGGTGCAGGTGGTGAACCCGTGTATTCAGGATATGTCCAATCCGCGAACGCAAATGCTGCGAAGACAGATGTCGGCCATCCGCTTGCATCTTTCTTTGGATATGTGACCGATGGGATCTTCCAGACTCAGGAGGAAGTAGAGGCTGCAGCTTTTCAAAATGCCGGCACCGCACCCGGTGACATTCGCTTTCGAGATCTCGATGGCAACGGTGTGATCGATGTCAATGATCAAACCTACATCGGCAATCCCACACCGAATGTGATATATGGTTTCAATGCAGAACTTGGCTGGAAAGGAATTGAGCTCAACTTGTTTATGCAGGGAACAAGTGGAAATGATATTTACAATAATACCGTTCGTTACGACTTTACTTATGTCAATCGTCCTGCTTCTGTATTGGATCGATGGACAGGTCCTGGCACATCAAATAATGAACCAAGAGTTAATCTCAGTGATCCAAATCAAAATGCAAGGGTGTCTGATCGCTTTATCGAAGATGGTTCTTACCTGCGATTGAAGACCTTACAGTTGGGTTATAATCTGCCGAAGACATGGTTGCAAAAAGCGGGTTTTGAAAAATTCAAATTATATCTCTCCGGGCACAACCTGCTGACATTTACAAAATATGAAGGGCTTGATCCTGAGATCGGAAGTGTTGGTGGAAGCCTTGAGCTTGGCATCGATCATGGTTTTTATCCACAGGCGCGTACAGTGATGGGTGGTGTCAGTGTAACCTTTTAATCCAATGAAACAATGAAATCGAAATACATAGTCATCAGTATCATCGCTCTTTCTTTTTTTTCCTGTGAAAAAGATTTTTTAGAGAAAACGCCGATCGTCGGCACCACAGAAGAAAACTTTTACCGGACAGAAGAGGATGCTATCGCTGCTGTCAATGCAGCTTATGCCAGTTTACAATTCCAAATGTCACCCGCAGGTCACTTCAGATGGTTCTGGGGCGACATCATGTCGGACGATAGTGAGAAAGGAGGCTCGGGAGATAACGACGCGAATGATCTACTACAACTGGAGACGTTTAAAGGCCCGACGAATACAGATTTGTTGGAAGCTGAATGGGGCGCAGATTATGAAGGCATTTACAGAGCCAATGTTGTTTTGGAAAAAGTCCCGGCGATTGACATGGATGAAGAATTGAAAGCACGGATCCTCGGTGAAGCTAAATTTATAAGGGCATGGAATTTTTATAACCTGGTGACCATGTTTGGTGGTGTTCCGCTTGCAGATCACGTATTGGCTCCATCAGAGTACAACATGCCTCGTGCATCTGCCGATCAGGTCTGGGATTTGATCGAAACTGATTTGCAACAAGCATCATCTGATCTTTGGAAACGAAGTGAATATTCTTCTGCAGATCTTGGAAGGATTACGCAAGGAGCGGCCCAGGCACTGCTTATCAAAACATACTTGTGGAGAGAAAAATGGAATGAAGCGAAAGTAACAGCAGAGGCCATTATTCAATCGGGTGAATATCAACTGGTCGCGGATTATGCAGATATTTTTCCGTTGTATGGAGAAAATAATGAAGAGTCGATATTTGAGATCCAGTATATGAATGCCTCCGGTGGTAATTGGGGTGATAACAATGCGAATGAGGGAAGCTTTACGAATGTATTCACGCGTGCTCGCGGTCAATTTGCCGGATATGGTTTTAATATCCCCACACAGGATTTTGTTGATGAGTTTTTTGAAGAAGGTTTTGAAGATCCAAGATTAAAATCAACCGTATTTCGGGTGGGTGATGAAATGGGTGACCGTGGTGTCTTTACAATCGATGCTACAGGAGGTTTGCCATTCCTTTATTATCCCAAAAAATATTTCAATCCCAAATCAGAAGACGCACCCTTTGGCGATCCGAATCCAAATGGTGGTTCTAATGACAGGGTGATCCGGTATGCAGATGTATTGCTCATGCATGCAGAAGCTGCGTATCATACAGGTGATGAGAATGGAGCTCGCAATTCACTTAACGCTGTGAGAGCGCGTGTACAGATCCCTACCCTTACCGTATCCGGATCAGCATTGTTAGATGCCATCTACCGGGAGAGAAGAATAGAATTAGGTCTTGAAGCACATCGCTTCTTTGATCTCGTTCGCACAGGAAGAGCACAGCAGGAGTTAGGTCCACTTGGATTTGTTGCAGGAGTACATGAATTGTTTCCGATCCCTTCTTCACAGATACAGGCAACGAATGGAGCATTGACTCAAAATCCGGGATATTAACAAATTACGATTTACGAATGACGAATGACGAATTACGAATTACGATTGACGATTTACGAATGACGATTTACGAATGACGATTTACGAATGACGATTTACGAATGACGAATTACGAATGACGAATTACGAGTTACGATTTACGATTAACTCATGTATGTTCTTGCTTTTCGTTCCACTCAAAGTTGCGACGGCAAGCGATCGCAACTACAAGAACATCGATTGAAGAATAGATTATGGCTTAATGCATTCCGAATATTGAATACTGAATACTGACAACTGAATACTGACCACTGAATACAACTTAAGCTATGCATAAACATTTTATCTATCTCGCCTTCATCTCAATCGCAGTATTATCTTGCGATCCTCAACGAGACGACGACTTCCAACTAGGCCCCGCTCCAGGTGATGCGCAAATGAGTGTGCAGTTTGTTGTGGGCGACTCTAATCGCGTGGTGGTGAAAGATCTGACGGAAGGAAGCTTTCAACGGTTATGGAATCTTCCGGGAGCGACACCGAAAACATCCTTTAAAGCTGTTGATACGATTCTGTATACGGATGCCGGAGTGTTTACTATT
>JANMVA010000676.1:0-1973 GCA_031392195.1 Saprospiraceae bacterium
AACTAATTGAGAACTGATCGTCAGGCCCAGGCCCGTTCCCCCATATAAACGACTATCTGAACTATGGCCTTGATGGAAGCTTTCAAATATGGTTGTTATTTTTTCTGAAGAAATACCAATACCTGTATCGAGGATGGAAAAGCAGATCGCATCCTTAGTTTCACCTTTTTGAATTTGCAATCGCACACTTCCACGATCTGTAAATTTGATCGCATTGCCTGTCAGGTTAATCAATACCTGGTTGAGACGTGTTGGGTCCCCCATGACCCATTGAGGGATCTTATCATCAATTGTGGCTTCCAGTACAAGATGCTTCTCCGATGCAGTGCCTTTTAATAACTGAACTATTTCATCAGCCAATGAACGGATATCAAAATCAATTAATTCAAGTTCAATTTTACCGGCCTCTATCTTGGAAAGATCCAGAATGTCGTTTAATATGCGCAGCAAATTGCCGGAAGATTTTTTGATTGACCCGAGATACGCTGATTGCTTTGGATTTAATGGTGTATCCATGACGAGATCAGTCATACCAAGGACAGCATTCATCGGGGTGCGAATTTCATGACTCATATTCGCCAGGAATTGCTGCTTGAATTGCTCTGACTTTTCTGCCCGGTCTTTGGCTACTTCCAATTCGTGTGTCCGTGATTTGACAGTGCTTTCCAAAACAAGTTTTTGCTTTCGCAATTCGGACGTACGGTTATGAATATAGGTGAAGATTACTGCAATCACCAGGCAAAAACAAAGTGCAAAAAACCAGTATGTCTTCCAGAAAGGAGGTGATATGTGGATCTTAATCCTGGCGATATTCCTGCTCCAAAGCCCATCCTGGTTTGTCCCCTTCACTTCAAAGATGTATTCGCCTTCATCCAGATTGGTATATGAAGCACTTCGATCAGATCCGGCATCAATCCATTCCGGATTATAGCCAACCAGGCGGTATGCATATTGGTTTTTCTTCGATTGTGTAAAATTCAATGCCGCAAATTCAATCCGGAAATCATTTTGGAAGTATCGAAAATGTAGTGTTGAATCTTCTCCTATGGCATCTTCCCAATTATAGGGTTGACTATTTAACCGGAATGATGAAATCACAAGAGGTGGATGCATCGTATCTGCTTCCAGGTCCTCTGGATTAAAATGATTATATCCACCTTCAACAGCAATAAAGATCCTGCCGTCTGCATGCTGGCTAAGAGTTCCATATACCTTATTTGTCATCAATCCATCTTCTATGGAGAACCTGGAAAACTCTTTTGTTGAACTTTTAAACCGGCCAAATCCATTTCGCGTACCAAACCAGATATTTCCTGCATGGTCAATCATTATATTGTAAACCAGGTTGTGGGCCATGCCATCTGAGGCTGTATAATGAGTGATCGAATCTGATGCTGCATCATAATGAGACATACCTTCGTGTGAACCCATCCAAATGTCGTTACCCTGGCCTACTGTAATCGTTGTAACGACATCGGTCAACAATCGATGCCGTGGCGAACTGTTCTTGCTAAAATGAAATTGCTTCTTCGTTTTCAGATTATATCCATAGACTCCTGTCCTTGTTCCCATCCAAAAGGTATTGGAACGATCAAGGCATGAAGCCAGAATCAG
The DNA here is from genome assembly GCA_031392195.1 of Saprospiraceae bacterium. GTDB lineage: Bacteria > Bacteroidota > Bacteroidia > Chitinophagales > Saprospiraceae > Opimibacter. The sequence continues at coordinate 1,615 of JANMVA010000676.1, forward strand.
TTGTCCTTTCATCAGGGAATCAGAGGGATGGATAATATTGAAACGATCAGCTCCTTCTTCATACAATACAGCTCCCAATCCACTAACCGTGAGAAGAAAAACTGAAGGTTGAAGTTCATCGATCCCCAGGAAAGAATGATAGGCCAACGGATAGTCCGCGTCATCGATTCGAGTGAGTGATTCATGATCACGATCATACAGGTAGAGTCCACTCTCAGTACAAATCCAGATCCTGTTCTTGCTGTCAGCGAAAATTTCCTGGATATTATTTTTAGCTGAAAGCGGATCAGAATCAAAGCCAAAATGTTTGATCTTGCCTGTATGTTCATCATACTGGTACAGCCCATTTGCAAAATTGG
>JANMVA010000048.1:0-7313 GCA_031392195.1 Saprospiraceae bacterium
TTCTCTATTCGCCCGCCTGGGTTCAGGAAGCGCTTGCAGGTCTGTATTTCCAATTGCATCCATCTGGGGTAAAACTGAAAATGTCGAAGGAAGCAATGATGAATATGCCATTCCCTGGGGTGAACAGATCGCACCTTTTTATCAAGATTACTGTGATACTATTCTCATCGTCAGCAAAGGTGAAAAAAGTGTTTCAAGCAGTGCCGGCCACGAGCTCATGCATTCACTGGCATACGCAGAAACCAGATACGCCGAAGCGAAAAAAAATATTTCAACACTCATAAATGTTATGCGCTCTGAAGACCGCGTCGAAGAATTTATTTCTATCTGTGAGTCTGAAGCATTGCAATTGCATGCATTGATGATGAGCGGAGAAAATCCCTACATGCTCATTGAGCCCAACTCGGTTTCAATCATCAAAGAGGTGTGGCGATTCAGAAGTGAAACAAATATTCCTGTTTGCTTCACACTGGATGCCGGGCCGAATGTTCATCTGTTGTATCCTGCGTCATTTAGCGAGCCCATACAAGATTGGGTTGACAGAACCCTCATCCGGTATTGTGCTGATGGCATGTATATCCCCGATCGGACCGGTAATGGTCCCATGATGATTAATCTGTAAATTCTACTTCAAGCTCTTTGAGCATGTTGTACACCTGCATATCACCAAAACCGTAGATCGCATCTCTTTTCCAGAATGCATCATAGATCTCATAAAAATTGCTGGTGCCCGATTGTAGTATATCAATCAATGTCTGGTATGGCCTGCCTGATAATACATCCTCCGTATTTCGTTCGAGATGCGCCTGAATGACTTTAGGCAAATAACGAAATGCTTCGGTGTCAGAATTCGAAAGCACTTTCAGTCTTTCAAGATCACTTGATACATAAGCCTCCCATAATTGTTTAGTCAATTCTATTTCTTCTCCGGAAAGCTGCACTTTCTGATGATACATTTCTACAAGATCCTTTTCTTTCGCGTTGCCAAATCCTTTCCACATCACATGATCTGCTTCCGGAAATATCCTGTACAACTGCGGTGTGCCGCGCTGTGAAATATAATAAATGGAAAACAACATGTTGACCACGCAAAACAAATCATCTTCAAACCACAGATAAACTTCATCAGTTTCAACAAGGTCATCGAGCAATCTCAACTGATCCAAAAACTGAATGGCATAATCCTCCTGATCCGCTCCATATGCCTGATGAATAAATTCACCGCGCTTTTTCCAAAACGCTTCATCGAGCTGTATTGAAACCGGGCCTTCCACAAAAGCTTCACGGATCACAATGATCTTTCCCTCTATTTCCTGTTCCGGAAATATTTCAACCAGTGCGTCGCCGTTTAGAATGTGAATCTTCATTTTGTAAAGATAAAATCTTGACGCTCGGAGAAAACTCCTTCGCTAAGTCTTCTTGGGGCATTGGAGAAATCTCCTCGCCTGGGTATCCTCTGGGGTATTGGAGAAAACTCCTCGCCAGGGTATTAAACACTTCGCGATGTCCTCTTGGGCTGCGGAGAAAACTTCTCGCCAGGGTATCCTCTAAATCCTCCGGCGAGGAGTTTTCTCCGATGCCCCTGGCTTTCTTTAGTTTTACACCGTGAAAGGCATAATTCTCGCCGGTGGCTCCGGCACCCGTCTGTACCCCATTACACGTGCTGTTTCGAAACAGCTGATCCCTGTGTATGACAAACCGATGATCTATTATCCATTGTCGGTCCTGATGCTGGCGGGCATTCGCGATGTACTGATCATTACGACTCCCGAAGATCATGATGGCTTCGTCCGCCTTCTCGGGGATGGCAGCCAGGTCGGTTGTTCTTTCCAATATGCCATCCAGAAAGTGCCGAATGGCCTCGCACAGGCTTTTGTCATTGGTTCCGGTTTTATTGGCTCCGACTCCGCCTGCCTGATTTTGGGAGACAACATCTTTTACCGTACTGAGATGCCCTCCTTCCTCGCCGACTGCAACAATCCGGATGGTGCAGTGATCTTTGCCTACCCCGTCTCTGATCCCGAACGCTATGGTGTCGTTTCGTTTGATGAAAACATGAAAGCCATTGAAATCGTCGAAAAACCGACACAACCGAAATCGAATTATGCTGTTCCGGGTCTGTACTTCTATGATAATACAGTGATAGATATTGCTAAAAACCTCACGCCGTCCCCCCGGGGTGAATACGAAATCACGGATGTCAATCAGGTTTACCTGAAACAGAATAAACTCAATGTTAAAATATTCGGGCGCGGTGCAGCCTGGTTGGATACAGGGACTTTTGACAGCCTCCATGATGCTACCGAATTTGTCAGGATTATCGAGAAGCGCCAGGGCCTGAAGGTCGGATGTATCGAAGAGGTGGCGTTCCGAATGGGCTATATTTCAAAAGAACAACTTTACGATCAGGCACAGGCTTTGTTAAAGAGTGGTTACGGACAGTACCTGATGAAAATTCTGGCCGGCTAATCCATGCAAGACTATCAGGCATCGGTTGAAAAGGAATTTACCCTGAAGGATCATATTCTCGGGCTGAAAGACTATTTCAACGAAACCCTGAGATACTGGTACATTCCTGTACTCCTGGCTATCGGGGTCGCAGCTTACAAGTTTTATGAGTACCGGCAATATTCTCCTGAATACCCCGCGAAGCTCACCTTCATGGTGGATGAAGATGAGGGTGGCGGTAATTCCGGGCTCGCCGGCATGCTTGGGCAGTTTGGACTAAGCGGCGTTCGTCCGGTACGTTATAACCTTGACAAGATCCTTGAACTGAGCAAGTCCCGACGCGTGGTGCAGGAGACAGTTTTTTCTAAAGTCACTGTAGATGGTCATCAGGATTTCCTGATCAATCACATCATTCGCATCTATGACATCCATGCCCCGGAAGATGGTCAGGTAAGAGAACAGCCTTATCAATTTCAACATGACAGTATCGAAGGATTTTCAATTTATGAAAATTCTGTTTTACTCTCCGTCTACAATCTGATCATTGGATCGCCTCAAGATCCTGAATCTGCATTGCTGAATGCGGATTATAATGAAAACACTAACATCATGTCGATGACCGCATCTACGATTAATGAGGAGCTGTCTTTTGTACTTGCAGAGCACGCATTTGAATCCCTGAGCAACTATTATATCAGTAAGGCCATTGAAAAATCGCTGAAGACCTATAAGATTGTCAGTCACAAGCGTGATTCTGTTTTGGCAGAGTTGCGGTCTAAAGAATATTCTCTTGCAAACTTTAGGGATACAAACCGTGGCGTGATGATGAAGGTCGATAACGTCCCGGAGTCGAGGTTACAGCGCGATGTTGCTGCACTCAGCAACATGTATGCAGAGGTAGTAAAAAATACGGAAGTAGCTGATTTCAGTCTGCGTAATAAAACCCCATTCATCCAGGTGATCGATCAGCCCATCCTTCCGATCAGTCCGGTCACTCTTTCTCTTTGGCGTCAACTGGCCATTGGATTAATCATCGGAGGCCTTATCGGTGTGTTCCTGATTGCAGTAAGGAAACTGATCCGTGACCTGATGGTGCCCCGCATAACAATTGTGGCCACCGAAAGATAAATTAGCCCAAGGTTATTTATCTTGTAAGGATGAAAACCAACTTGCTGCTCAGCGCTTATGTGCTGTCTTTCCTGGTGCTTTCCTCCTGTGCGAGTGTAAAGCCTTATTATTCGGAAGACTCCCAATACATGCCCTCTGCCACTTCTGCCAGTCAACATGATAAGGCAGAGTACTCCTTATTTCTTGTCGGTGGTGTTTCCCTGGAGGATCACTCACTTGTGATGGATGCGATCAATAAAAGTGCGCGCGCGCCTGCTGCCGGTCTTGTGCTTTTGGGAGATGTGCTCAATGCAGAAGATGTTGCTAAAAATGATAATGATCCTGCATTAGCTGCTATACAAAAGCTGGACAAATCATATACAGACCTTTACCTGGTACCCGGTGAAAAAGAATGGTCGTCCGGTAATAAGACTTCCCACGCAGCCATCAACGAATTGGATGCTGCTTTAAAAGATATAAAAAAGAGCGGCCGGCTTATAGCACCAAGGAAAGGTTGTGGTGAGCCTGAAGTAGTAGAGATTTCTGACAATGTAGTGCTCGTTCTGATGGACTCACAATGGGCACTGGAAACAGAAGCCAGGGAGGGTGAAAAATTACCTGGCTGTGAATTGGCCAATGTATTAGGACTGCGTCAATCGATCAGGGATATCCTTCAGTCAAACACGGGAAAGCATATCATTTTTGCTACCAATCATCCCGTGTATGCAAACGGTCCCACAGCGGGAAACTATTCGCTGTCATCTCATTTATTGCCCTTGCCTGTCTTAGGTACAGTGATCACGGGTGTGAAATCATTAATCTCTTCACCACAGCATTTTGGCCATCCGGCTTACGAAGCTTATCGCTCGGCGATGATGACGGTGCTCAGTGGATGTCGAAATTGTGTGGTCGTCAGCGGACACGAGAAAAGCCTGCAGTATTATAATCGCGACGGTGGTCATTACCTGGTGGCGGGAAGTGGTGATGATGTCAGGCATGCGCGTAAGGGTGAGCGCTCCGATTTCTCTTATATGAGCCGTGGGTTTGTTCGTGCTGATGCTTTGAATGATGGAAGCCTTCAGCTTCAATTCATTTCTGTGGAGGAGAATGGCAATGCAATTCCTGTGTGGGAGCTCAAGATTCCAAAATACGAAGGCACATTTCAGTCGGCAGATGAAGTCAATCATGGTGTCCGGCAGTCATTAGGAGACAGTGTGACAATGCAGGCATCTAACCGGTACGAGAAGAAAAAATTTCTGCGGGGAAATTTTTACCGCGATGCGTGGAGCGAGGAGATCAATCTGCCCGTATTGTGGATTGATGAAGTGCACGGCGGTCTCACTCCTTTACAACTCGGAGGTGGTAATCAGACTCGTTCGCTAAGATTGAAAAATGCCGATGGTCAGCAATTTGTATTGCGGTCGATTGATAAAAAAGTTACCGCTGTACTGCCTCCCGCACTTCGTGGAACGTTTGCAGAAAATATCGTTCAGGATGGAATTGCTGCATCTCATCCGTATGGAGCGCTGGTGGTACCACGACTCGCAAGAGCGGCCGGTGTCTATTACACCAGACCGACCATCGTGTATGTCCCCCACCAGGAAGCGCTTGGTGTTTATGATAAGGAAATTGGAGATGGCATTTATTTATTCGAAGACAGACCCGGCGGGAATACATCTGCTTTCGAAAACTTTGGAAATACTAAAGAAACATTCAGCACACTTGATGTCATAGAGCTTGTCACTGAATCTCATAAGCATGTGATCGATCAGGATGCAACACTCCGGGTCAGACTTTTTGATTTGTGGTTAGGTGATTGGGACAGACATGATGACCAGGTGCGCTGGGCTTCGTTTGAGGAAAAGGGCATGACTGTCTATAGACCCATTGCCAGGGATCGTGACCAGGTGTTTTTTAAAAATGACGGACTCCTGGACCATTTCGGAAGCCGGCCCTACTTCAATCCTCCGTTGAGGAAGTTTGATGACGAAATTGATTTCCTGCCCGGACTTATGTGGGCCGGAAAACATTTCGATCGTTCGTTTCTCAATGAAGTAAGTGAAGATGATTTTGTACGCATTGCACAGGATATGCAAAATGCACTGACTGATCATGTCATTGATAGAGCGTTTCGCGATTGGCCCGCTGCAATTGATCGGCTCAACGGGAAAGAAATCCGGGAATACCTGCGCATCCGACGCAGCGACCTTGTAGAATATGCGAAAGAGTTTTATCGTCATCTCTCAAAAGAAGTGACTGTTCCTGCTTCAGATGATCATGACAGGATCACCATAGATGCACCGGATGATGATCACCTGTTGGTCACGGTTCATAGGTTCTCACAAGATGGGACCTCTCATCCTTTTTATCAGCGTACGCTTGATGATCACCACACAAAAGAGCTCAGGGTTTTTGGCCTTGCTAAGAGTGATACCATCCGTGTCACGGGTGCCGGAAATCCCGGGATCAAAGTGAGACTTGTCGGAGGTAGCGGAAAAGATGTACTGGTCAATAATGCATCGAAAGTAAAATTGATCGTATACGATGATCCGGATGGAATGGTGATCAGTGGCGATCGTGTGACAGAACATTTAAATGATAAACCTTTTAATAACACATACGACAGAACCGATTGGAAGATCAACAGAACAATTCATTTTCCATTGCCCGCTTATTACACAGATGAGGGATTTGGTCTCAGCTATAATTTTTGGTCAACAAGGTTTGGGTTCCGCTCAAATCCGTTCAAGTCAAATCATGCGCTTGCCCTTTCTTACTTCTTTACCACCGGTGCATTCATTGGCCAATATGATGGACTGTGGCCTGGTGCTTTGGGTGATCTGGATTTTGGGTTGAATGCATATTTTACCGGTCCGACATTTACTCAATACTATTATGGACTTGGAAATGAATATGTGGATTATGGAGAAAAAAACAAATACCACATTGTTAAAGGGAGCCAGATTAGATTAGCACCTTCGATTGAAAAGAGTTTTGGTTTCGGTAGCAGGATTTTTCTTAGCCCTAACTACCAGTTTATAAACCTGGAGGATAGTCATGATGAGGAGCGTTTCGTTTATACGACTGAATCAAAACTTTCGCCTGAAGATTTTGGCCGGCGACATTATGCAGGTGTTACCGCAGGATATGCATATCAACGATTGGATAATATTGGTTTCCCTTCGCGTGGTGGAGAAATCAGTTTAAGTGTTGGTGGTCGCACATCTCTAGTCGAAACAGACATCAGTCATGGATTACTATCAGCAGAAGGAGCCTTGTATATTCCATTCAATTCTACTGCAACCGTGGTGATAGCTACGCACGTGCAGGCTGATAAGATCCTGGGGGATTATGAATTCTTCCATGCGCTGACACTGGGAGGGCCGGATAAATTGCGTGGCTTCAGAAGCGATCGTTTCGCTGGTGATGCACGCTTTCTGCACGCAACAGATTTGCGCTTCAAACTATTTCACAGTCGTGGAGCTGTTCCTTTCAGTATTGGACTATATGGTTCGCTTGATTATGGTAGAGTCTGGTATGAAGAGGATGATGATTCCGCCGACGGATGGCATACAGCTTATGGTGGTGGACTTTATGTAGTGCCACTAGGCCTTGCAGCATTCCGCCTCGGATATATGATCGGTGAGGATGACAGGCAGATCAATCTTGGGGGAGCGTTGAGATTTTAGATAGCGAGTCGTTTCGGCTAACGCTCAACGACCCGCGGATTTTTAATAGAAACAGAGATCTTAATTTCA
>JANMVA010000191.1:0-16436 GCA_031392195.1 Saprospiraceae bacterium
TTAAACCGTAAAAAAGACTGAAATGATGGAAGTGTAACATATCCGTTGCTGTCGTGTTCAACTTCACCCCAGCAAGGACTAATCAGTCAACTTTGTTATTTATGAAATGTAGCCAGGCAAACCGGTACTGATGCATTCGTCTCAGAATTCAAACTCGTAATTTGAAGAGCCGAATATTGCTGAACCGGCTCAAGGCTATACAGACTATCAAAACGTACTGGTGAGCTGAGTTCACCAATCAATAAATCATCATCTCCTGTCCGATGTGCCCACACCTGGTATTTAGTCCCATCTGGCAGCTCGGGCAAATCAATGACTCTTAGTTTCATAACGCCTGTATAGACAGAACGAAATACCATGACTTCAGCCTCGGGGGTTATACCACATCCTTTTAGTCTTATTCTTCTCGTTCCGAGGGCATGCAGAAATTCGGCATCAGCTGAGGCGATTTTATTAGAGGTTACCAGGCTGCTCACTTTGGCCTGTTCCTGAGCAAGACGTCTTGACTGGATCGTATAATTCTGTTTGAGGGAGAAATGCTCCTGGCAGAGAATAAAGAAACCAAGGCTGAAAAAGGAGATAATAATCACTGACCACATCATCACTCTGCGTTTGGTCAGGAAAGAATTTAGAAGTGCAGGCTGGGTAAGGTTCCGGTTAAATTTGCCCCAGATCGTGACACGTGCTGCGTTGATTTCCTGCTGAATTTCAGGATAGAGGACAGCCAACCGTTCGACCTCTCTGCTCTCTTCTTCAGTAGTAAGGCCAAGTAAATATTTATCTATATACCCATTTTCGATTATTTCCTTCTTCGTCACTTCGATGGCTGTTGCTACACTAGAATATAAATGTGTAAACAGATAAAATTGTTTAAAAACAGGATCGCTGAAGGCGTACTATCCCCGGATTTACCTTAATTACTTGAGCTTATGCGTATTCCAGGCAAATGGCGTGCCCCAACAATTATCACCGTCTTTGGTTCAGTGAAGTTAACAATGAGGTTGCAAAAATTGAAATTATGTAAGATTTTAACTCAGAGATCAGACATCGAACTCAATCGTATCGCCAGCTAATAAATAACCGCCTTTTGATGGTCCACCACTGCCCTTCTTTTTGACAGGACTTTTCTTTGACCCCGACTTTGGAGATACAGGTTTTTTGACAGGCTTCGCCACTTCCTTCTTTGATGCTTTCGCCGGAGTATTAAATAAATTTCCCTGAACTCCACTTTTGACAGGAGGTGTTTTAGGCTCTTCAGGTTCTTCTGTTTCTTCCTTATCATCTTCGGGTGCAGAAGCTTCACGAATGGAAAGGATCTTTTTATCGATCAGTTTATTGCCGATCGCTTTCCAGCCTTTCACCTCAATGAATTCTGCCGGTTGCAATTCTTCCGTGATTTTCTGGCGGTTGCTCATGTAGCTGAATTCAACAAGTGGATCTTCTTCTGCAGAGACCCAATACAATCGCGAATCTTTATGCTCAGTGATAAACCGGAATCGCTGTCCTGTAGATGTCGTCTCGATCAGGAATCGTTTCACCATCGTCCACTGCTTTTCCCCTTCATAATAAACCGCTGACAGTGGGGCTTTCGGTTTGAATTTCCCGACATAAAGTAAATCCTTGACTTCGATGCGGGATGACGCATCAAATTCAATGATCTCATAAGATCCGTCACCATATATAGCGATCAACTGATCACCTGTATCAAACGAACCGAGATATTTACCACGCTCATCCGTATTGATACGGCCACTGGCATCGTCATACCAATACTTCTGGGCACCCAGGGTACTCTTCCCGACTTCGAGCTGTGCTATTTTTCTGACCGGATATCTTGTCACGATGTTACCACCGGCACCTCGCCCTTTGATAGCTAATTCTTCGAAATAGAAATCGAAGATCTTATTCCGGGCACTTGAACCCGGGGTCAATTGCACTTCGACACGCTCCGATTCGCCATTGGGATGAACAGAGAAATAAAGGACCTTTGAATCTTTATCACCTTTAGTCAGGTCATACTCCTTGTCACGCGTGATGGAGGTGACATTAAATCGTTTGGCATAGGATCGGCCGGAAGCACCATCGACATAGATCAGGTGATAGGTAGTGCGTTCATCACCACGCTTCCACACGTCGACATGAATGATGTTCTTGCCCATGAAAACTTTTTCAGCTATCCTGCTGACGACAAACTTCCCGTCACGGCGGAAAGCGATAATATCATCGATCTCGCTGCAATCAGTCACGAACTCATCCTTCTTCAACCCCCAGCCAATAAAGCCTTCCTTGCGATCCACATACAGCTTGGCATTGTTGGCGATCACCTTGGTGGCCTGGATCGTATCAAAAGTTGTGATCTCTGCTTTCCGCTCTTGCCCCTTGCCGTATTTGTCAAGAAGTCGCTGGAAATATTGAATCGCATATTCGGTCAGGTGGGCGAGATTATATCTTACTTCTTTTAGTTCGGTCTCTACATGGTGGATGAGCTCATCTGCCTGGAATGAATTGTATTTGGAAATGCGTTTGATGCGTATCTCCGTAAGTTGTTTGATGTCATCATCCGTGATATCCCGATGCAGGATAAGACGTTTTTCACCTTTTGTTTTTGTAGAAGGAGTGGCAACATATTTAGCAAGACCTTTTGCAATCACACTCATCACCTTCTCCCAGGTTTCGGCATCCTCGATGTCCCTGTATATCCTTTTCTCGATAAATATTTTTTCAAGGCTGGCGAAATGCCATTTTTCCAGCAATTCACCCAACCTGATATTGAGTTCCTTTCGCAGCAACTCCTGTGTATTGAATGTACTCTGCCGTAGCATCTCCTCTACCGGAAGGAATACCGGTTTGTTATCACTGATCACACATGAATTTGGTGAAATAGAAACTTCACATTGTGTAAATGCATACAATGCATCAATAGTCTGATCCGGAGAAACACCGGGTTGCAGCTCAATCGCTATCTCAACTTCTGCTGCTGTATTGTCATTGAGCTTTTTGATCTTGATCTGACCTTTCTCGCTGGCTTTTACTATCGATTCCATCAAAGCAACAGTCGTGACACCATACGGTACCTGGCGAATGACCAATGTGGATTTATCCAGCTTTTCAATCCGCACTCGTATACGCAACTTTCCACCACGCATCCCGCTCTGATAATCACTGACGTCGATCAAGCCTCCTGTTTGAAAATCGGGGTAGAGCTTGATCTTTTTTCCTTCGAGAACTTTAATAGAAGCCTGTATCAACTCAACAAAATTGTGGGGCAATATTTTGGTTGCCAATCCAACGGCAATACCATCTACACCTTGCGCGAGAACGAGAGGAAACTTGACAGGGAGCGTTATAGGTTCATTGCGACGGCCATCATAAGATACTTGCCATGGAGTTGTTTGTGGGTTGATAGCAACTTCCAGGGCAAATTTGGTCAGTCGTGCTTCGATGTATCGCGGGGCAGCCGCACTATCTCCTGTTCTGACATCACCCCAGTTTCCCTGCGTATCGATGAGCAGGTCCTTCTGACCGAGATTGACTAAAGCGTCGCCAATTGCAGCATCACCATGCGGATGATATTGCATCGTCTGCCCGATGATATTGGCTACTTTATGGAAGCGGCCATCATTGATCATGTACATACTATGGAGAATACGGCGCTGGACGGGCTTCAAACCATCCCGGATATCAGGTACTGCTCTTTCCAGGATGACATAGGAAGCATAATCCAGAAAATAGGTCTTATACATCCCGCTGAGATAGACTACTCCTGTATGTTCCCCGGTGTGTGGAGCTTCCTTATCCTGCTGTTTCTTTCTGGCCATACGATCTTCCTGTGCGGGTAAAGATACTGAAGGGGAATTTATATTAGAAAATAGGGATATATGTGCAAATTGAAAATAAAAATGGTAGGGACAGGTCGCGACCTGTCCCTACCATTTTTATTTTCAATTTCTTATTAGAATTAGCTGTTCTCCATCTTCGCCTTCAGCGCTTTTAGATATTGCAGGTCCTTATTAGCCGGATCATCCACATGTTTGCGGATAGCTTCGTCAAGGATGAGGATGGCTTCTTGTTTGGCACCTGCCTTATGCTTTAGTTGGGCGTAAGTGGCGATATATTTTGGATCATCTTCTTTCGCCGCCTTCTCGGCTAATGATAATGCAAGGTCCTGGCAGACTTTATTATCTGCAGCGTATTTAGTCAGGTCCAGTGCGAGCTGATGCAATCCTTCAGTGTCATTTTTGACAAATTTCTTCACATGCGCATTCACGAGCTCATCGATCCGGCTCATGTCATGAAGAGCAAGTGAATACTGAATATCACTTTTTGACCTGAAATAATCAGCTTCGGATGGGAGATGCCTTTTCATGGCATCACCTGCAAGCGTGACAAGGTCTGCTGATTCATACTCAATGGCTCTCCTGATTGTATTTGCACAGGCCTGACGGATCTTTTCATCCATCGCTTCTTCGGAAGTAAAGCTGCGGATCTGTGATTTATACTTTTCCAGTAGTTCAAAACATTTGCAATCCACCTGGCTGGCAGCCTCCAGGATAAACTTCAGGTTTTCAGGTGTGGTGAGGTCTTTTTGTTCTGCGAGATACTCATTAGCAATTTTCACGGATGGTTTACCTGCCTTGTTGAGAGCTGCGACATAATCATACACCAGCTGATAACTTCTGTCTCCTTCATTATAAGCGGCTTCAAATTTTTTACTCTTATCATACTTGCCTGAAACAGACTCGCCCAGCTTGACGAAATCAACTGCATTTTTGCCTCCGACAGATTTCAGCACGACTTCCCCGTCTGCATCGATGTAAAAAAGGGTGGGATAGGCAGATACAGGGTACTTCCTTTTGAACTCGATCCCCATTTCTTTTTCCATATCGATCTTCATGTTGATAAAATTCAGGTTGTAGAATTCCCCAACTTCTGCATTCGTAAATGTATTGGCAGCCATGTTCTTGCAGGGACCACACCAGGTAGTAAAGGCATCGACAAAGATGATCTTGTCTTCTGTCCGGGCTTTCATCAGCGCTTCTTCCCAGCTTCCATGGAAGAATTCAATCCCTTGGGTAAAGGCATTGACTGAATTGAGGAGGATAAAGAGTGATGCGAGGATTACGTTTCTCATAAGCTTGTAGTAGCTGGTAAAATTAGGCAAAATCCCTGCCGTGATTGGAAAACGCAAGTTAAAGGGTTCTTAATGTGAGTGGGCCAGACAAAAAAACAGATCCTGAACAATCCATCAGAAAAACTTTCTTCCGGAATGTATCAGGATCTGCTGGACTCCCTACGATTCAGACCCAAATTGGCTGTGTGCTCGGGAGATTTTCAGTAATCGCTATAAAACTAGCGGCGTCTGCCCCTGGAGCTTGATTTCTTAGCGGCTGCTTTACGGCCACCAGATTTGCGTGCTCCTGAAGATTTCTTTGCAGCTGATCTTTTAGCTCCGGCTCTCTTTGCCGTTGCTTTTTTAGCTGCAGGTCTCTTCGTTCCGGCTCTTTTCGCTGTTTTCTTAGCTGAAGATTTCTTAGCTCCTGCTCTTTTTGCTGTCTTCTTAGATGCAGATTTCTTAGCTCCTGCTCTTTTAGCCGTTTTCTTAGATGCAGACTTCTTAGCTCCTGCTTTTTTAGCAGTTGATTTCTTTGCTGCAGCTTTCTTCGTTGCTTTTTTAGCAGTAGATTTCTTCGCAGCAGCTTTCTTGGTTGCTTTTTTAGCTGTTTTTTTAGCAGCTTTCTTAGCAGTTGATTTTTTAGCTGCGGATTTCGTTGCTCCTCCGCTTGATTTCTTGGCTGCAGATTTCTTAGCACCGCCTCCTGATCGTTTAGCCGAAGATTTTCTTGCACCAGACTTTGATGATGCTGCGGCCGTGGAGCCTCCATTAGAATTGTTGCCTGAGTTGTCACCTGAGTTGCCTTCAGCATCCCGTGTTTCACTCATACCAATTGCAACGGCCTGATCGCGTCCAGTCACTGTATCGCCCGAGCCTGATTCAAGTGTTCCTTGTTTGTACTCGTGCATTACATCACTCATTTTGTCTTTTGCTTTTTTTGAATTTTTTGCCATGATACGTTTTTGATAAGGGTTAAAAAATAAAATTAATTTAGTGAAGTGTCACCAATTAACCCTTCAATATATGGAATGTTTGAATGTTGACAACAATGAAAAAAAAATGTGCCGTCGTTGTTGATGTTTCATGACTTTTCTTTCAGCTCTTTTTCGCGTTTCAGAATTGCTAATGCAAAATTGAGACGAGGATAATCGAGACTGTCACCCACCTGTTCTTTCACTTTACTTGTCTGCTCACTGAATCCACTTGCACGCCAACCCTGCCTGGCCAGGACCAGATCACCGGGCATCAATAATTGTTCGAGATCAATCTCTTCTCCTTTCAAATACATTCTTGATAAATGCGAAGCAATGGTAGATGGAGCCATACTTCGTTTCTCCGCAATCTGGTCTACTGACATTCCTTGTCTGAACAGATCAAGCGTCTCCACGAATGAGGCACCCTTTGGCTTCTTGATGATCTTTTGGTCCGTCATGTATTTCCGGACCGCTTCGATAAACTCCTGCCCATATTTTTTTGCCTTATACTCTCCCACACCAGTTACTTCTGACAATTCTTCAACAGTCAAAGGCCTGGCCCACGCCATATCACGTAATGTTGCACCGGTAAAAATGGCATATGACGGTATTCCATTCTCCCTTCCGATCACTTCACACAGATCCTCGAGTCTCTCCAGTAATTCCTGGTTAAACTGTGCAGTCTTTGTTTGCCTCAGCACCACCGGTTCTTCAGGCTCTTCAAGCTGTTGCTGTAGTATTACCTGCTTTCCGTCATATAATACAGCATCACTGAGTGGTGTGCAAACCAGGACAGAGTGCTTTGTATAATCAATCTCCAAAAATCCCTGGTTGATTAATTGGGTAATATAGCTGGACCAATCCCTGAATGAATGCTCCTTACCGGCCCCATATGTTTTGATCTGATGCAGATGACGGTCATAAATTTCCTTTCTCCCGGAACCGCGCAATACATCCACCAGCATATTGATACCTATAGATTGATCACATCGTTTTACAGCCGAAAGTGCCATTTGCGCTAATCTCGTACCATCAAAACCCTTCGGTGGATGCTGACAATGATCACAATGTCCGCATCCGATAGACCTGTATTCTCCAAAATAATTGAGGATTACGTTGGTCCTGCAATTGGTAGCCTGGCTGTAATCCCAGATCCGCTCCAGCTTTTCCGTTTGCACGCGTTTAAACAACTCATTGGCCTCACTCTGGAAAATAAAGTCCCTGTACACAGCCACATCGCGGAATGAAAAAAACATCAACGCTTCTGCAGGCAATCCATCACGTCCGGACCGCCCGATTTCCTGGTAATAACTTTCAATATTCTTTGGCAGGTTGTAGTGGATGATCCAGCGGATGTTAGGTTTGTCGATCCCCATGCCAAATGCGATGGTCGCGCATACGATTTCAATCCGGTCAAACTGAAAATCTTCCTGGACTTTTTTACGGGTTGTATTGTCAATCTCTGCGTGGTAGGCAGCAGCATTATGACCATACTTCTGCAATGTGAGTGCAATGGCTTCCGTTGTTTTTCGTGCAAGACAGTAGATGATACCTGGCTGCCCTTTTCGCTCCTTAATAAAGTCCCTGATCTGCTCAATGCGTTGTATACCCGGGCGTGCAGATAAATAAATATTCGGCCGTTCAAAACTCGAAATGTAGGTTTTCGGATTGGTGAGATTGAGCTGAACGAGTATATCCTCCTGGGTGGCCTTATCGGCTGTAGCTGTCAAAGCCAATACGGGTACGTTTGGAAATTCCCTGATCAGGTTGGTGAGCTGTGCATATTCAGGTCTGAAATCATTTCCCCAGATCGAAACGCAATGGACTTCATCGATGGCTATCAATGAAACCTGCAGGCCACGTATAAAATCAAGAAAACGCGCAGTCAATGCTCGTTCCGGAGATACATACAGGATCTTCAGCGTATTGTGCTGGATCTGCTGATGGATGAGCCTGCTTTCTTCTGCTGATGTACCTGTATGAAGTGCTCCTGCAACAATCCCATTCGCTCTCAATGACCGCACCTGGTCATTCATCAGCGATATCAGCGGTGAGATCACAATTGCGAATCCATCTTTGATCAGCGCCGGTAACTGATAGCAAATGGATTTTCCTCCTCCCGTAGGCATGATCACAAGTGCGTGACCCCCCTCGAGTATGTGTGTAATGATTTCCTCCTGTGGCGGACGGAAGCTGTTAAAGCCGAAATGGGCTTTCAGCGTTTGATGAAGCGTTTCAACTAACATGGTGAATTTGTTTTCAAAAATGGTATGCTAAAGATACAGGCGGAGTTGGAGAAAGTAAAGGGCCAAATCGTGAAAGTTTAACAGGATTGTGAGAAAAACATAAGATACAGTTTCGTGAGGCGTGAAACGTGAGCCGTGAGCTGTGAATTGTGACTCGTGAACTGTGAGATTCAGGATGTGGTATGTGACGTGAGAAGTGTGATATGTTATGTGTGATATGAGTCGAGAGAGATGGAGGATCTGTGTAGAAGCGGGGCTTGCCCCCGCTGAAAGCATAACCAATTGGATTATGACTCTCGCTCTCTCACATTCTCACCCTCTCACTTTCTCACTTTCTCACATTCTCACTTTCTCACATTCTCACTTTCTCACGGTCTCACGGTCTCACGGTCTATAAGTGTCTCTCTGCATGATAGGATGACCTGACCAGCGGACCGCTTTCAACAAACGCAAATCCTCGCTTGTCTCCTTCTTCTTTATACCAGGCAAAAACATCCGGATGAACATACTCAGCAACAGCCAGATGCATGGGTGTTGGTTGCAGGTACTGCCCAATCGTAAGTACATCACATCCATGCGTACGCAGATCATCCATGGCTTCCAGCATTTCTTCTTTTGTTTCACCAAGTCCAACCATAATTCCGGACTTCGTTCGCTTGCCATATTCTTTTGTGCGGTTGATCTGTTCGAGGCTCCTCTCATAACGTGCTTGCGGACGAACAAGACGATATAATCGCGGAACGGTTTCCATATTGTGTGATACCACTTCCTGGCCAGCCGAGATCATCCGTTCCAGTGCTTCCCAATTGGCTTTAACGTCAGGGATTAATGTTTCGATCGTGGTCTCAGGAGAGAGCTCTTTCACTTTGACAATTGTCTGATACCAGATCTCAGCTCCCCTGTCTTTCAGCTCATCGCGATTGACAGATGTGATGACTGCATGTTTTACACCCATCAGGGCAATGGCTTCAGCTACGCGTCTTGGTTCATCTTCATCATATTCATTCGGACGTCCTGTCTTGACTGCACAAAATGAACATGATCGTGTACAGACATTTCCCAAAATCATAAATGTAGCAGTACCTGCCCCCCAGCATTCCCCCATGTTCGGGCAATTACCACTCTGGCAAATCGTGTGCAGATTGTAGGTATCAACCAGGTGACGGACTTTGCGGTATTCTTCCCCAATTGGAAGCTTGACCCGCAGCCAGTCAGGCTTACGGGACCGGGGCTGTGGCTGTGAAATCTCCAGGTCAATCATTCGAAGGGCAAAGGTAGGAGATAGGAATTAAACCCAACGGTGAGGAGGATTTTAAGCGTCTATTTAAGAATAAACCCCTATAAGTACTACTCCAATCTTAAAACAGATATCATGAGAATAATTCGACTTCTTACCTTCTTATCTCTTCTTTTTATTTCCAATCCATCCTTTAGCCAGGAATATCATCCCCTGCCTCAGGAAGGAGCAGAATGGGTTGTCACCCGGTGCTGGAGCTTTTATCCGGGTGGCTGGGTTGATTATTATTTCATCAATCTCGATGGCCAGGACTCTATCCATAATGGCAAAGTCTATAAAAAACTGAATCTCACCACTCACCACCTGCCCGGTACCCAATTCGATTCTATCTACACCAATTTTTTAGGCCTGATGAGAGAAGAAAACAAGCAGGTATTTTTTATCTCTGAATACCTGTGCATCGATACCATCGAACGCATGGTGTACGATTTCAATGATTTCAATGTGGATGACACAATTTATACACAGATCCTGACGAACGGGTTGACACAGTTCATTCCTCATATCGTGACTTCCGTTGATGAAATCATTGTTGGCGGAGAAAGCAGGCGCCGAATGAACCTACGCGATGAGAGTGGATTTCAAACAGAGTCATGGATCGATGGTGTCGGCAGCAACTTAGGTCTTACCTATGCAAGCTATTGGTTGCTGACTGATAATTCCTACGACCTCAATTGCTTTTATGATGAAAATCAATTACAATTCGTCAACACGGAAGAGACTTATGAGTTTTGCACACCTCCGATTCCTGAATTGGTTTGCGATTCTCTTATTTCGGCAATAGACCCGGTCGGGACATTATCTGAAATTGAAATTTTTCCTAACCCTGCGACTGACGTTGTTCATATCAAGTCGAATCAGCCATTTAGTCATGCGATACTTTATAATCTTTATGGTGAAATGGTGAGGTATTGTGCATTCGATGAAAAAATTGACATTGCAGATCTGCCGGCGGGATTCTATTTGATCCGGTTAAAAGGAAATAATGGCAGAATCTATCCAACATTTAAGGTGTTAAAAATGTAATTGGATCAATTCTCGCTCTCACCCGGATCCTTATTTTGTCTCAAGCCATCCAAAAGGACTATCCGAATCCTGCCATGGACATGGTGTATGTGAAATCAGATCAGGCATCGATCGGTACAGAATATTTCCTGGTGGATATGTATGGCAAAGTGCTGGCAAATGGTCGTATCCATCATGAAATTACTTCACTTTCAATCGGACATTTTGCATCGGGCATGCATCTCTTCAGGGCAGGAAATAATTACGAGCACAGTTACCGGATCACAAAAAGTTAACCACTACCAAAACATCCATTATTGAAGGCGCGATAAAACGCGCCTTTTCTTTTTGTAACTTAGACATTATTCAGCTTCATAAAAACCTAACAATGGATATCATCTACTTTATTATCATTGGCGCGCTGGCCGGATGGCTTGCAGGATTAATCTGGAAAGGATCAGGCTTCGGTCTGATTGGAAACATCATCACCGGTATCGTGGGAGCACTGATTGGCGGATGGGTTGCGGGACAACTAGGTTGGTTCGGAGACGGTGGATTTATATATCAGGTGCTCATTGCTGCAGCCGGAGCTTTGGTGATCCTATTTATCCTAAAGCTGATCAAAGGCTGAACAATAAAAAAGAGGTTGAAGAATGTTATTTTTCAGATAACGGACTCCAACCTCTGTTTTAAGAACAAGGTTAATCTTTTGTTTGAAATACGATTTGCAGTTATCTCCAAAATTGACTTTTCAATTTACAGAGGACGCAGGACTTAAAAACTTATTAATCAAGCTTTGAAAGTCCGTAAGCAACACCGATACTTGGCTGAATGGTGCTAAGTGAAGATTTCTCTCCGCCACCATCATTAAAATCACTTAGACCCAAATAGGCTCTAAGGTCTGCATTGATCCATACTCTGCTGGCCACCCGGGTATTGAAACCTAAGCCACCCACTAAAGAAAGATTGATTGAATTCAAATCATCTTTATTTGCAGTGTCATCGTTGACTTTATACCCCATTAAAAATCCTGGTGCAGCACCAACATATACTTTTGGTCTGAAAGAACTTCCCAATTCTCCGAAGAATACATTGAATAAAATCGGAAGTTGTAAATAAGAGAGTTTATAATCATCTCCATTGAAGGAAAAACCTTCACCGCTGTTTAGAAGATCGACGGTCAAACCTGTAGACTCACTGATGCTATAAGTGGAAGTTAATCCAAGCGCAAGCCCTGTAAGTGATTCTGATCCTTCAAAATTGCTCACATTCGAAAAGTTTAAACCAACCCTTGGGCCAATAGAAAATCTATCCTGGGCACCGAGCTGTGAAACTGATAGAAGGCTCGTGAGACATACGAGAATTAATCCTTTGATGAACATGGTTTTTTAGTTTTTAGTAATGTGATTGAATGAATAATTTGAACGATCTTAAAACAGCCCGATATCCCATAAGGTTGTTCAAATGAAATGCAAATACATCTTCTTTTACGAGATAAAGACTTGATTGGCAGACCTTTGAATTGGGCCTCCAGTACTCTACATTTGAAAAATAATTTAACGTTTAGCGAAATTGTATAACCTTTGCACTGAATTGTGTAAAACACCGTTGAATCATCAGTCACCTTATTTTATTTCTATCTACTGAATTGACTCCCATGACTGGAAAAACATTCCACTATATAATCTCAGCTTTCATACTCCTTGGTCTCTTTTCCTGTAAATCAGATTCAACAAATGATCATCAGCATGCTTCGCCCTCTGCACCGGCTACCAAAAATGCAGATGGTGTAGACGCAGAAACGCTTGCTATGATCGACAGTGTGCAGAAAGCACATCGGTCTGTGGATCCAATGAAAACGCAGATCATCAAAACTGCCCAGCGTGCTCTCATCTTCCGGCAGCAAGCAGATGCCGTACAAGGTCTTGATAAAATAAACTTCCTCCTGATGGCCGGTTTTGAAGATCTCAAAGCGGGAAATACTCAGGCCGGCATAACTCTTTTCCGTGAGGTTCTCGCCTTCGTCGAACCCATTGAGGGTCTTGCAGGCAAGGAACAAACCATGCTCGAGGTAAAAAAACTGCTTGCATTAGGGGCATTGCGTCTGGGCGAACAAGAAAATTGCATTCTCAATCATACAGCTGCATCCTGTATAGTCCCTATCGTGAAAGCCGGACAGCATACGAAACCTGAAGGTTCAGAAGAAGCAATGAAGTTATACCAGGAAATTCTGCAAGTAGATCCGAATGATCTGACATCAAAATATTTGCTGAACATCGCGGCCATGACTCTTGGGAAATTTCCCGACGGTGTGCCGGCATCGATGCGGCTCCCTAAAGGATTATTCGAATCAAAAGTTTCATTCCCGGCCTTCCCTGACATAGCCGCTCCAATGGGAATGGATAGAAGAGGACAGGCGGGTGGAATTGCAGTAGAAGATTTTGATCGCGATGGGCATCTCGATATCCTGCATTCTGCCTGGGGATTCGACGATCAGATTAT
Source organism: Saprospiraceae bacterium (assembly GCA_031392195.1). Lineage (GTDB taxonomy): Bacteria > Bacteroidota > Bacteroidia > Chitinophagales > Saprospiraceae > Opimibacter. The sequence continues at coordinate 13,138 of JANMVA010000191.1, forward strand.
GTATTTCCACAATAATGGTGATGGGTCATTTACAGACATTGCCCGGACATCAGGTCTGAAAGGTGTTACGGGAGGACTAAATCTTCGCCATTGTGATTATAATAATGACGGTTATGCAGATGTGCTTCTGATGCGCGGTGCATGGTTGAGAGACCAGGGCAAGATCCCAAGTTCACTTCTACGGAATAATGGAGACGGTACATTCACTGATGTCACTGTTAAAGCTGGCATCTACGCGAAGAGGCCAACTCAAAACGCAGTTTGGGCAGACTTCGATCTTGACGGATGGCTGGATCTGTTTATTGGTTACGAATCCATGCCGGAGATGGGCCCTCTTTTTAACTTTCCTTCCGTGTTGTATCACAATCAGAAAGATGGCACTTTTAAAGAAGTATCAGCCGCTGCCGGCCTCAATCTCAATGCATTTATCAAAGGCTCTACATGCGGCGACATTAACAATGATGGTTTGGAGGATCTGTTTATTTCAGTTTTTAACGGACCCAAGCAACTTTATATGAATGTGTCAACGGAGGGAAATATCCGTTTTCAGAATATTTCGGTTTCAGCAGGTGTAGCGGATACTTATGTTTCATTTCCAACATGGATGTTTGATTTTAATAATGATGGATGGCTCGACATTTTTGTCAGCGCATATTCAGATGGTAATGATCCAAGGAATGTAGAAGATCTCCCGGGCAAGATCCTGCGAGCTTATGGAAAAACGGATGATCCGGGTCGTCCACATATCTATAAGAACAATGGAAACAATACATTCACTGATGTGAGTTCTTCCCTGGGTTTGCATGAGCCCGGATTTACGATGGGATGCAATTATGGTGACCTGGACAATGACGGTTTTTTAGATTTTTTTCTGGCAACAGGCGAGCCCAACTTGAAATCAATTGTTCCAAATAAAATGTATTGGAACAGAGGAGGGAAATCCTTTGCTGACGTCACTTATGCAGGTGGTTTTGGAAACATTCAGAAAGGACATGCTGTAGGATTTGGAGATCTGGATCGTGATGGAGACCAGGATATTTATGTCATCCTGGGCGGGAGTTTTGAAGGTGATGTATATACAAATATGTTCTTCGAAAATCCGATCGGCAATAAGAACAATTGGGTCACCCTGCGTCTTGAAGGCATTACAGCCAACAGGCTTGCATTAGGTGCGCGCATCGAAGTTGAAATAGAGGAAAAAGGAAAATCAAGAAAGATCCATGATGTCATTTCTACCGGCGCGAGCTTTGGTGGAAATAGCCTGCAACTCGAACTGGGTTTAGGAAAGGCGGAAATCATCAAGAAGCTGACCATCAGGTGGCCTTCGAGGTCGGCCGGCCCCCAGGTCATCGAAAACCTCGCTGTCAATAAAGCCTACTTCATCAAAGAAAGATCCGCTCCTGAAGAAGTCGCTTATGTCCCTGTGCCGTTTAAAAAAACGGAGAAGCAGCACCATCATTAGGAAGGACAGATTTTCTTCTTATCTGCCGAAATTAATGATGTGGATAAGTACGCAGAGGTCCTCAGTATCAGAGGCTTAATTCAGTGTGGCACACTTAGGTGTGGCACACCTAAGTGTGCCACACTGGCTTGGAGGATATAGGGAGGAACTTTCCGAAATTGAGTAACTTTCTTCTTTCTGACTTGCATATTACTCCATCACATGTGTACCATCCATTCCAAACTCAGGTTTTTTCTTTTTCCATTGGGGATTTTGATTGCGGTGCTTTCCTGCAAGGGGAAGACTGTTGAAACCACATCTGATACTTCAGCTACCGCTGAACAAGTAGCGGGCGAAATCAATCTCATTTCACTTTCGGCAGCACAGACCGGTGTCGATTTTGTCAACAGGATCAATGACGAAGGCAAGATCAATATTTTCACGTGGCACTTTCTATATAACGGAGCCGGAGTAGCAGCAGGTGATATCAATGATGATGGTTTGCCCGACCTGTACTTCACAGGCAATATGGTGCCTGACAGGCTCTATCTCAATAAAGGCGATTTTAAGTTTGAAGACATCACTTCCACTGCCGGCATCAACACCAGAATCTGGTCCAGTGGCGTGACGATGGCTGATGTCAATTCGGATGGAATGATGGATATCTATGTGAGTAAAAATTCGCCCACAGCAAATCACGATTTTAATCGAAACCTGCTGTACATCAATCAGGGCAAGAATGTTTTTGTAGAGCAGGCTGCACAGTTTGGATTGGATGATATTGGGTTCGGTGTACAGGCGAGCTTCTTTGATGCAGATCAGGATGGTGATCTCGATGTCTATTTAGTCAATCAGCCTTTTGATGAATTTGCACGACTGGTCAATCGGCCAGATGTAGTTGCCAATTATCCGCAAACAAATCGCATATTATTTTTTGAAAACGGTCGCTTCGTGGATAAAACAGCCGCACTCGGCATGCAGAATGCCCGCTATGGTCTGAATGTATCGCTCGGTGACTTCGACATGAATGGCTGGACAGATTTGTATGTGTGCAATGATTACCATCATGCCGATCATCTATACATGAATGAAGGAGGTCGATTTACAGATGCATTGCATTCAAGGACCGGCCACATTTCTTTTTATTCAATGGGATCGGATGTTGCGGATATCAACCAGGATGGATGGCTTGATCTGTTCACGCTGGACATGGCCTTTGAAGATCATTACCGTTCAAAAACAAATATGGGATCCATGGATCGTGACCGTTTCTGGGCACTGGTGGCCGATCATCAGCATTATCAATACATGCAAAATGGCCTTCAGTTGAACCTGGGTCATGGTTATTTTTCTGATGCTGCGCAGATGGCCGGAGTGTCAAGATCAGACTGGAGCTATGCTGCTTTGTTTGCGGACCTGGACCTGGATAGTGACCAGGATATTTTGATTACAAATGGTATCCTTCGTGATCTTAGAAACAATGATTTCCAGGTTTACGTCAAAGAAAAATATCAGAACCAGGTAGGGCCAGAAAATTATCTCGAAGTTTTAAAGCATATTCCATCCACTCCGATCAAGAATATCATGTTTAAAAATGACGGCAATGGCCATTTTACGAAGCTGCCGCCTGAGTCTGGATTTGATACAGGTAGCTTTTCGCATGGCATGGCTGTTGCAGATTTCGATCGGGATGGAAAACTGGATGTGGTCATCAATAACTGCAATTCACCTGCATCGATTTATCGAAATGTGACGGAGACGTCCGGGCATTATATCAATATCCGATTGAAAGGACCGGGGAAAAATCTCAATGGCCTGGGTTGCTCAGTCATGGTATATGCAAATGGAAAAAAACAAA
>JANMVA010000217.1:0-4133 GCA_031392195.1 Saprospiraceae bacterium
AACAAAATGATTGAGAACGCGCATACCCCATTCTTGTTGAAAACAAACACCAGCAGAATAGTCTTGCTTCTCAGTTTAGGTGTTTCTTTTTTTTGGATATTCAGTACTGTCATCAATGTCTATAACATTGCAGTGTTAGGCGCTCTCTATGAGATCTTTTGGTTGTTCGCAATTCTCCTGATCTTTGCGTTGCCCGTTATCTCAGGATTGGGATGGATCAGGGAAAAATTCAAATTAAGATCTGGTTACCTGTTTTCAATCCTGATTGTTTTGTTGACCATTTTGTTTTTGCAACTTTCAGTTAAGTAGATGATAAGTAAGCTGATATGATAAGTGATGCTGACAATTTCTATCTGGATAAAGATGAACCTAACAGGAGTTGCTTGCTTGCGCTTCGGGACATAATTCTTGTACAGGACACTCACATCACTGAAACGCGTAAGTATGGGATGCCCTGTTTCTGTTATAAGAAGAAAATGTTCTGTTATTTATGGACAGATAAAAAAACAGATGAGCCTTATATTCTGATGGTTGAGGGTAAGCACCTTCATCATCCAGAGTTAGAATCAGGAAAACGATCGAGGATGAAGATCTTCAGAGTCAATCCGAATAAAGATCTTCCAGTCACAACTGTTGAGAGTATTTTGCAATCAGCATTAGAATTATACAGGAAGGGGATTGTTCATGTTTCGTAATTTCTTCCACAATTAAGAGCAGATTAAGTATTAGTATGCAGCAAATTACACAAGCGATTAAACAAATGATTGAGATTTCGGAGAACGAACTTGTCGGTTTGCTCAATCAATGCATTACGAAAACATTTAAGCGGTACGAAATTGCAAGCAGACCAAATGTTGTTCCCAATGAGATATTTTTCATCAACCAGGGTTTGCTTCGTCAAACGATTACAGGCAATGACGGCACAGAACACACTATACATTTTGCTTTGGAAAATCAGTTTATGGCTGACTATGCGAATTTCATGCTCAAACAAACTTCTGTGTACACATTGATAGCTGAAGAAGAAACAAATGTTGTAGTCATGCCTCGAACTGCTGTTGAATGGGGCTATAAGCATTTGAAGCAGGGAGACAGGTTGGGAAGACTGATTGCCGAGTATTATTTTATCTATCATGACAACCGGATAAAAAATCTATATGCCCGAACCCCTAAACAACGCTACGACACCATCACCGAGGTTTTTCCAGCCATTCATAACCGTGTACCTCAACACATGATTGCTTCGTACCTGGGTATTACCCCCGTGCATTTGAGCCGGCTGAAAAAAGCCGATTCCAGGAAAGTATAAACATTTGTTATCGTTTTAGGTCCTGATTACGCGGAAGTTTGTATCAGAATAACTGACTACAAACTATCTGATTTCATTGATCATAAATCTCAATGAAAGAAACAGCGCAAATCAATCTTAAAATGAAATTATCTATTAAAGAAAAAAAAAGGTTAAAAAGCAAGTATGGCGATTGGGCAATTGTTTCGGGTGCCTCTTCTGGCATTGGAATGGAGTTGGCTGCGCAATTGGCCGATGCAGGGTTTAACCTGATTATTCACGGAAGGAATTCAGAAAGGCTAAAAAGGCTAGAGCAGGAATTGAAATCAAAGAAACCGATACAGGTTAAAATTGTCGAGGCTGATCTAGCTGAACCAAATGGCATTGATAAAATTATCCTTGAATCACAAAACTTGAACATTGGTTTATTAGTGGTTTCTGCCGGATATGGAACTTCAGGTCTGTTTTATAATTCATCATTGCATGCTGAAATCAATATGCTGCGGGTAAACTGCGAAGCATTGCTATCGCTTACTCATTATTTCAGTCAGCGATTTGTAGATCATAAACGAGGAGGAATCATATTGATGAGTTCATTAGTAGCATTTCAGGGCGTTCCCTATGCTGCTAACTATGCAGCAACAAAGGCATATGTGCAGTCGTTCGCTGAAGCTATTGCGGTTGAACTCAAACCTTATAATGTAGATGTATTAGCCGTATCACCCGGACCTGTTACAAGTGGTTTCGGTCATCGGGCTAATATGCAAATGGGTAAGGCCTTGAAACCATCACAAATTGGAGTCCCTATTTTACAAGCCCTTGGCAGGCGATCCACTGTATTACCGGGTTTGCTTTCAAAAATTTTAGTTTATGCTTTACGGACTGTTCCTCGTTGGGCAAAGATCAGAATCATGCAACAGGTAATGGGAGGTTTTACACAGCATCAGCGAATAGGCGTATAGAATCTGTATGGTGATTTGGGATGTAAGATGCGTGATGTGTGATTTGGGATCTGTGATGTGAGACGTGAGATGTATGATTTGAGATTGGAGACATGAGACGTGAGATGGGATGCATGAGCTAAGTATTTTTTTATCCAGTTAAGGACAGAGATTTCATTTATTTTTATTCATTGCCTTCGCCTCCGCCTTCCCCTTCATTTCTTTATCTTGCTGCAGATTTAAAATAACTCCATGAATCATAAACCCAAATCCATACGCCCGTTTATCGGAGCTAAAGATTTTAGAGTATCGCGCAATTTTTATCAGGACCTGGGGTTCGAAGAGGTTGTTCTGTTTCACAATATGTCCCTATTCAGAACAGAAGGCCTCGGATTCTATCTGCAGGATGCTTATGTGAAAGACTGGATTGACAATACTATGGTCTTCATGGAGGTTGATGACGTAGCACGTTTCTGGGATGAACTTTTAGCACTGGATATTACTTCTAAATACGAAGGTGTACGATTGACTCCTATAAAAGACTATGATTGGGGTAGGGAGTGTTTTGTTCATGATCCTTCTGGGATCCTGTGGCACTTTGGTGAGTTTTCAAATTAAAACATCGAAATCGTTATTTGAAGTTTGAAAACTTCAAATCTATATTTTGAATTGTGATGGAAATGTCAAAATTTTCGTCAAGCAGTTTATCAAGGGAATGTCCTAATTTTCCTCAAGCAGTTTATAAACTGCATGCATTAACTGAAAGTCTTCAGGGCCAGTTGGAACTCCCGATAAGAAGACAAATCAGCCTTCGCCTTTATTCTCAAAGAATCTATCTTCACACACAAACTTTCAAATCTTGCAAAAAGAAACCAACAACGGCATCCCTGCCTTCTACGCAAAAACAAGACTGCAATGGCGCAACTGGCTGGAGAAAAACGGCCAGAAAAAGAAAGAAGTCTGTCTCATCCTTTTTCATAAAAGCAGCAAAACAAAAAGTGTAACCTATCCGGAAGCGATTGAAGAAGCATTGTGCTTTGGATGGATCGATTCGAGGAAGGACAAGAGGGATCCGGAGAGCTCTTATCAACGGTTTTCTCCCCGAAAACCGAACAGCAATTGGAGTGATAGCAATAAGGAAAGAGTGAAGCGCATGATCAAGGAAGGGAAGATGACCGAACATGGTCAGCGCATGATCGACCTGGCGAAAGAGAATGGAAGATGGAATTCCGGAATTGAACAGAATTGAATTTAACTACCAAATCAACGTAAAATCACCTGTAAGTCTTTCATTGACTTCTTCGCCATTGACGATGTAGGTCACATCGATCAGATACACATACACCCCGGGCATGACAACCTGATCATCAAAGTATCCGTTCCACGTAAACGAGATATCATCTGATTGATAAACAACATTCCCCCACCGGTCATAAATAGTGCCATGAAGGGTTTGAATATCAATCTGATCAGATAGATGAATGGAGAAGACATCATTTGCCTGATCGCCATTCGGAGAAAAGATATTTGGAACGTATATCGATGCATTGCCTTCACAATCAGTATCAGGATTAATCGTAAAATCCAAATCGGTTTCACGGCATTCTGATTGAATGGTGACTGCATAGGCACCGGGTGTATTGATCGTAAGGGCAGGCAACTGGGTACCATCATTCCAGACGTACATCACCGGGAAAGGTTGAGTAACATCCAGTGTGATGGATTTACTGTTGCACAACACGTAGGTAAAGATTCCGGGCAGACTGAATGTCCTGTCATCAAACGATACATTAACCTGATCAATGTTCGATCCGCATTCATTGGTGATGGTCAAAGAATAATCTCCATCTTTATCAGCAAGGTAATTTATATTGCTGCTGCCATCCTGCCATAGTAGTTGATCA
>JANMVA010000398.1:0-4267 GCA_031392195.1 Saprospiraceae bacterium
TCCAGGATGAATTGATCGATGTCATCTTTAAACAGATCCTGGAGGACATTTTTAACCAGGCCTTCAATAACTGGTAGTCATGGCAGAGGAAGATAAGCAACTACCTAAGTCAGGTCTTCCTGAAGCCCTGGATCCCGAAATTGGAAATGGCTCCTTTTGGGAGACCAATCCTCATTTCCAAAATCTGCGGGGTATCGATGCGACGAAAATCCTCGAAACAAATATTTTCGATGAGAATGAAGCAGATAGGATTCTTGGAAATTGGTCAGGAAATTCAGCCGGCATTTCTGATACCCAGGAAATCATATCTCCTGTAACCCATCCAATAGAAGAATCCCCAGAAAAGCCTAAAGGCAAAGGCAAGAAGAAACATAAGAAGATCCACTCAGTGACCAAATCGATTGAAACAGCGCCTGAATGGTTGCAAGAGGAAGATCCAGCTAAATCAGAAACTTCGGTTGTTGCAGAGTCTGACCAGGAACAGCCTGTTGAAGAAATCATACCTGAAGTTGAGCTAACCCGACCTGCGAAACCGGGGAAAAGAGTCCGAAAAGCTGTAAAAGTCGCAGAGGAGGAACAAAAAAAGGTGACTTCGACAAGAACAACAATTCCTCCCACTCCAATGGAGTCGACCTTATCTCCCTTTACCCGCTGGCTGAAAGGATTGAAAGGATCTGAGTATGTTCATCCGTATGAGGACGATTATGCCCTGGATCAGCGGTCCGGAGCTACTACGGATGGTATTTCGGAGACCTTCGCGGACCTGCTGGCAGCCCAGGGTTACAGGGACCAGGCGATCGATATGTATCGGCTCCTGATGGCAAAATATCCCGAAAAAAGTAGTTTCTTTGCAGCCAAAATTGAAGCCCTGTAATCATTCATTTCTATTATGCTTAAATTAATCACCATTTTTATTGCCTTGATCTGTGTGCTTTTAATGGCAGCCATCCTGATCCAGAATCCCAAGGGCGGAGGTATCGACAGCACCTTTGGAGGCCAGAGCGCTAACCAGATGTTTGGCGCTGCCAGATCTGTCGACTTCATTGAAAAGCTTACCTGGGGACTTGCAGCGGCCTTATTCGCCCTTTGCATTTTTGCCAGCTTCTTCGTGAAGTAGAGCCTTCAAGGCATCCTGTCCTAAAATACTTCAGCCTTTATTTTTTGGATTGAGTTCGGCATGTGCGAATAACCCTTTTGCCATAATGGCAGTAGAATACGGCTGAAATTTTTACACTTCAGGATTGGTGGACAGGATTGTCAAAAGGCTGTAAATATGGCAGATAAGTCCTCCATGGCACATATTGTGATAGTGCACGAGTACTTCAAAAATCAATAATAACTCAAACTGAATAAATCATAAAATTTCTATGAAACTCAAACCTATCAATGATCGGATTGTGATCAAACCAGCTCCCGCAGATGAAAAGACAAAAGGTGGGATCATCATACCGGACACCGCCAAAGAAAAACCCCAGCGTGGCGAAGTAGTAGCCGTTGGCCCGGGCAAACAAGGCAAGGATGGCCACACGATGACTGTGAAAGCAGGTGACATTGTACTCTATGGAAAATACTCCGGACAGGAATTAACCTATGAAGGTGTTGATTACCTGATCATGCGCGAGGACGACGTCTTAGTCATCCTTTCTTAGTATTACGACTCCCGAATATTCAACCTTAACAAAGATAAAATCATATAAAAATGGCTAAAGAAATTAGCTTTAATTCAGAGGCAAGAGAAAAATTAAAAGCAGGTGTTGACGCCCTGTGCAATGCAGTGAAAGTAACACTCGGTCCAAAAGGCCGTAATGTGATCCTTCAGAAAAGCTTTGGTGCTCCGACCATCACTAAAGACGGTGTCACAGTCGCAAAAGATATCGAACTGGATGATGCTGTATCCAACATGGGTGCGCAACTCGTCAAAGAAGTTGCTTCCAAAACAGCCGACATCGCCGGTGATGGCACGACTACTGCAACTGTCCTCGCTCAGGCGATGGTCCATGCAGGAATGAAAAACGTAGTTGCAGGTGCCAATCCAATGGACCTGAAACGTGGAATCGACAAAGCCACTAAGGCTGTCATCGAAGACCTGAAAAAACAATCTGAAGTCATCGGTAATGATTTCGAGAAAATCGAACAGGTTGGTTCTATCTCCGCTAACAATGATGAAGAAATCGGAAAACTGATCGCTGATGCTATGCGTCGCGTGACGAAAGATGGGGTCATCACTGTAGAGGAATCAAAAGGTACTGATACATACGTAGAAGAAGTACGCGGAATGCAATTTGACCGCGGTTATCTCTCTCCCTATTTCGTAACGAATGCGGAGACAATGACAGTGGAGTACGAAGAGCCATTCATCCTGATCTATGACAAGAAAATTTCCAACCTCCAGGAGATCGTACCTGTACTTGAAAAAGTGATCCAGGCAGGTCGTCCGTTATTGATCATTGCTGAAGATGTAGAAAGCCAGGCACTCGGTGTTTTGGTTGTCAACCGTCTCCGCGCTCAATTGAAAATCGTTGCTGTCAAAGCTCCGGGTTTTGGTGATCGCCGCAAAGCAATGCTGGAAGACATCGCCATCCTTACGGGTGGAACAGTCATCAGCGAAGAGAAAGGATACAAACTTGAAAGTGTTGAGCTGGAGCAGTTAGGTCGTTCTGACAAAATCACGGTAGACAAAGACAATACAACGATTGTCAGCGGAAAAGGTGGTCAGGACATGATCACTTCCAGGATCAACCAGATCAAGCAGCAAATCGAAACAACGACTTCTGATTACGATAAAGAAAAACTGCAGGAGCGTCTCGCTAAACTTGCCGGTGGTGTTGCAGTACTTTATGTCGGTGCACCAACAGAAGTGGAAATGAAAGAGAAGAAAGCAAGAGTTGATGATGCATTGAGCGCAACAAGAGCAGCTGTCGAAGAAGGTATTGTAACAGGTGGTGGAGTTGCTTTAGTGAGAGCGATCAAATCATTGGAAACACTGAAAGGCATTAATGAAGATGAAACAATTGGTATCCAGATCGTGAAAAAAGCTTTGGAAGCTCCTTGTCGCATCATCGCTGAGAACGCAGGTGTTGAAGGCTCAGTCGTACTGCAGGAAGTCATCAAATCAAAAGGCAGCATGGGTTACAATGCCCGTACGGATGTATTTGAAGATCTGAAGAAAGCAGGTGTTATCGATCCTACTAAGGTGACTAGAATCGCATTGGAAAATGCATCTTCGATCGCCGGTATGATCCTGACTACTGAATGTGTCATTAATGATAAGAAAGAAGAAAATGCCGGAGGTGGTGGCGGACATATGCATGGTGGTGGCGGCGGAATGGGTGGAATGATGTAATCATCCGATTCTTTTAAAATTAGAAATCCCGCTTCCTTTACCGGACAGCGGGATTTTTTTTTGAATGATCCCTGAAACATAAAATCCCGCCTCCTGTGAAGGAAAGCGGGATTTTTTATGGGAATTAAACCTGTAATTGGCTTTCTAAATAAATCTCAGGGGAAAGATCTTGCCGAAAACATTTATGCGTGCACTGTCACTGTTTCCTTCACAGGAACAGTCCAACCTCTTTTATCTGCTACAGTTCCATAACGCATGCCATTAATCTCATCACGGATCGATGTTGACAGATCCCAGTTGTGTGGAAGCTGTAATACTCTATCGTCATATCGGATCTCTTCCACATTAGCGATCAATGCTGCGGTGCCTGTTCCAAACACTTCTACTAACTCACCTTTACCATGACGATCCAATACTTCATCAATGGAGATGTCTCTTTCATTGACTGTATGACCATTGTCACGCATGATATGGATAGCAGAGTCGCGCGTAATACCTTTCAATATTGTTCCAGTCGTAGCCGGTGTCACCACCTCATCATTAAACACAATGAAGATGTTCATCGTCCCAACTTCCTGCAGGTATTTATTCTGGATAGCATCTAACCACAGCACTTGGTCATAACCTTGTTCACGTGCAAGCTTTGATGGATACATCGCTGCTGCATAATTGCCTGCTGTTTTGGCTTCTCCTACTCCACCAGGTGCAGCGCGGATGTAATGATTCTCCACGAGAAGTTTAATCGGTTTAGGATAGTAAGGTCCGACCGGAAGGCAAATGATCAGGAATTTATATGTGTCAGAAGTTTTCACACCCACCATTTCATCCGTGGCAAACATCAATGGGCGGATGTATAATGCACTGCCCTGAATGTTTGGGATCCATTCCTGTTCGATGCCAACTAATGTGTGAATTGCTTCGACA
>JANMVA010000417.1:0-5171 GCA_031392195.1 Saprospiraceae bacterium
GCCAAACTGCCTTTCGAATTCAGCTATCACCGCTTTAAGCGGAATGTCTGTAAAGTTGAATTTTCGATTGTTCCATTCCGGTACTTCACCGGGTGTGAACGTAACCTTATCGAGCCTATCCTCTTCATTGAAAACTTTTTCACCGGGTGTGATTTCTAATTTGTCATCAGCTTTATTTTCCACGCGCACCTTACCTGTGTAGCAGCTCACTTCAAATCGGCCAGGCCGGGCGACGACATTAAAGCTGGTGCCAATTACAGTGACTGTTCCGTAATCCGTGATGACTTTAAATGTACTACCGGGATTCACTTTAAAGAAAGCTTCACCAGACAGACGGACGATTCTGTTCTCATCAAAGTTCTTCTTGTATGAAATATCGGATCCGGCATTGATGATCACCGCACTCGATTCAGGAAGGAGCATTTCAGTTTGATTGCCGGCGGATGTGTACACGCGTGTAGGTTGTGCAGAATTGATCCAAATGACCAGTGCCAATGCAGCAGCTGCAGCCATCCCCCACTTGATCAATGTTAATTTCCTGGAAGGTGATGATGTGTGTGCAATAGAACGATCGATTCGATTCCACAACTCATCTTTCTCACCTTGTTGAAGGGATCCTGTTTTATAACTGCTGAGTGATTTGACAATTTCCCTTGCTTCGTCTAAAATGATGACACTTGCCGGATTTGATTGTTGCCATTGCAGCCATTGCGCATTATTCTCTCCTTTGGCAATCCAGCGAATGAAGGAGTCGTCACCGGCGAGTTCCGGTGCAGACATTGATTTGTATTTATCCTCCATCAGCCATGATTATCTATAAACGATCCTTTCTTCTTTTTAATTAAGAGGAAAAGCCCTCTTTTTTGTACTCAGAGCGACATTAATATGATCATAACAGTCAGGAGCATTTCTTTCCGTAAAGCCGTGATGGCTCTGTTGACCAGGTTGCGGGCGGATTGGTAATTGAGATCCATGATGCGGGCGATCTCGTCATAGTCCAGTTCCTGCAGGTATTTCATATGGATTATCTCCCGTTGCCGGTCACTCAATCTGGACATGGCCTGGTCCAGTTTTCGCTGTTGCTCTGATTCATCTTCATTCCTGATCCATCTTTCCTCATGGCCTTCGCTAAGATGCGGTAGATCCGATGTGGATTCAATATGATCCGTAAGGGTTGCCATCTTCGAACCTTTGTCAAAAAGCCTGTGCCGTAGAGAAACAATCAGATAGGCCTTGGTTGATTGTGGGATACTGAGTCGATCCTTGCTATTCCAGATGGATAAGAACAAATCGTGGATACCATCTTTAACCTTGTCTTCATCCTGGCATAAGGTCATGCCATAGCTGTAGAGCATGTCCACAAAATGATTGTACAGATCCTGCAATGCAGTCCGATCGCCTTTTTTCAGCGAGTTCCACAGCTTTGTTTCATCAATCAATGTCTTGTTCTAATATCGTTTGTTCACTAAACACCAGATGCCTTCCACACAATCCGGTTTCCTGACCGCAAAATATAGGATCTGTTTAAAACTGGCTTCAAAGTATCTTATTCAATAGGAAAGAAACTTCATTGCCATCAACCTATCACCAGCCTAATTTTTACCAACCAACAACTTCTCACAGAAAAACGGATTGACGTTGCGCGTCGATTCGTAGATGGGTGACCCGACAACAAAAATGCCGAAGCTCTCCCGCCATGCTAAATAAAAATTAAACAGCGGGATCTTCGATATGCTCGCATTGGGTCATTCACCAAACACTATTCACCAGCCCAATTTCCAACAACCAACAACTTCTCACCAAATTTAGACCAACGATTGGGTCAGAAGTTAAATTGCAAGTGTGGAATTCTATAAAGATTGGTGAATGTCTGAATATCCTCAAACTTGTGACCTGAGAACCTGGCCTGTTTCACGTACAAAATACATTTCCAATCCCCCTTTGCCTTTCACTGTGATCATGCCACGCGAGGTAAATGAAAATGAAGGATCCTCCTTTACCAGCATATACGTTGCCTCCGATATATTCACCTCGCCCACCTCACTATTTGATTCCATTCTGCTGGCGATATTGACTGTATCACCCCACACGTCGTATTGGAATTTTTTCACACCAACGATGCCGGCTACAACGGGACCTGAATGAATGCCTACACGCATCTCAAATGCAGGTAAATTATGTGCATCCTGATCTTTCTTTCTTCCTGTGACAAAATGTTGCATCTCAATTCCTGCCTTGATTACGTCTGATGGTGTTGCTTTGTTTGTGCCGGGCACACCTCCTGCGGCCATGTAAGAATCACCGATCGTCTTGATTTTCTCTATGCCAAACTTTGTCATGATGTCATCAAATGCTTTAAAGCAAACATTCAATTCTCTCACCAATTCATCGGCGCTCAATTCGCCGGAGATCTCGGTAAAGCTTTTGAAATCAGAAAACAAAATCGTGGCCGGCTCGAAATGTTGTGCATCGGCATATCCTTTTGCTTTCAATTCTTGTGCTACAGAATCGGGAAGAATATTGAGTAACAAACCTTCGGAAATATCTTTTTCCTTTCGAATTGCTTGCCGGGATTTTTGAACATAGCGTAGACGGCTGATCAATGCAACAGATAAAAGCAAAATGCCAATCCCTACATACAGGAGTCGGTTTTTGGTGTTGGTCACTTTTTCATTCGTCAGTGCTGCATCCAGCTTGTCCACTTCGAGTTGTTGAATTTGACGGGCTTTTTTCTCCGATTCGTATTTCTCCATCATTTCAGCGACAGCCTTGACACGTTCTTCGTCTAAATACTCATCCCGCATCAGTGAATAATCATTCAGATGTTGAAAGGCCAATTTGTACCTACCCATTTTGTCATATACCCTGGATCGCAGCCATTCTGCGTTAAGCATAGTCTCCGTATTTTTCTTTTCTTCGGCCATTTCGTACACCGAATCCAGCAAGCTAATTGCCGGAGACAAGTTTCCTCGCTCCATATCTAACTTGGCCAGATTAATCAGCAAGGCCATGTAATCCGTAGCATCCGAATGGCTTTTTGCATGATCTGCTGCAAGTGAAAAAAAGTAATACGCACTATCAAGATCCTCTATCATTCCTTTTATACTGCCCAGGTTTATCAATTCCTTCAGAATGTGATTCTCATCGTTGACTATTTTCGCTTCATTATATACTTGCCTGAACAAAGCAGTGGCGCTATCATTCTTTTCCATCTGGATATAAGCGATTGCCAGATTATTTAGGATCGCGAAGCGTGTTTCTTTTTCTTTCCACTCTGGATTCCAGAGGTCCATAGCTATATGGCTGATAGAATCAATACTTTTTAAGTCATTTATAGAAAGAAATGAGTTGGTCAAATTTCGATAAATTGACATAAGCAAAAGACTGTCACAGCCCTTATGAAACATTTTGTTAGCCCAATATAGTTGCGTTAAAGCGGAATCGATCAATCCAATTTTATCCAAATGGGATGACTGAACTACACGCAGTTCAATCTGTTTGCAGATATCACCTTTTTGCACAGCATAATAGAAAGCAGAATCAGCCAGTCTCGATTTTTTTTCGGAATCCATTTCCTGATCCGTTTTAATCAGATGGATGAGGCTATCCACCCAATGCATTTCATCATGAGGTACTGTTTGAGAGCTTATACTTAATGACAATAGAATCCCTATCCCGGTCAGAATTGGTATACGAAATCGGGATTGCATTGAATGGCGTAAATGCTTCAGAAATAATTCTAGCTATCGTAAGTAATATATTACCTCTGCGGTGGCTCTGTTGAACTTTTTACAAAGACCCAGGATCCTGTCTTTTTATCTTTCGTCTTGGCATTGAAGGTAAGACTCCATCCACCACCGGTCACTGAATTCATGCCCAGGTTGACACTGTAATAATTAATGACCTGCCCGCTATTAGATCCTGCCTGGTCATCGATGTTGATAGCCGTGCCATCCGGATTAAGGGAAATGGCTGCAGTTGTATTAGCCGAAGCGGTAACAGAAAATACCAACACGTTCTGATTTTGGTTAGTATATCCCAAATTTCCGAATGATACTTCGTTTTCTAGACTGCCCTGTGTCAATCTTCCCGGAGCAACGCCCGGAGCAAAATAAGTGCAGTAATTGGCTCCCGGAGGTGCAGTGCCGAGAAAAGTAAGCGATGAAAGTGCCATGGTTTTGGAGTGTTTTGTTTTGAATAAAATAATAATCAGAGGTTAAGATAATAATTTGAATAAGTGGCCGCGCCCGGCTTCACCCTAAACCATTACATATTATTCATTGTAATACATGGGCCCGTTTTCAAAAAAAATCAGCCGGCATGAGTACAAAAGCCAGATTATCCCATCTTATCCATGAAATCAATCTTAAATCATCAAAAATAAAAATACCATGTATCAAAAATTCATTAAACCCCTTAGCCTGATGCTCATCGTTGCTGCAGGCTTTTTTATGACCTCGTGCCAGAAAGAAGAGACAGCAGCCGATGTCGAAAATTTTGTTCTTCAATCCACATATGAAATTGAAGAACGTAACGCTGCAGGTTCTGCCGGTTGTTACGAATTGGTTTTTCCGGTTACACTTCAGTTTTCAGACAGCACGACCCAGGAGGTCAACAATTATGATGAGATGAAACAAGCAATTCGCCAATGGTTTGAGGCGAATGGTGGAAGACCTCGTCCACAAGACAGGCCAAGGCTTGTATTCCCTTACGATGTGATCAATGAAGATGGTGAAGTCATCACGGTCACAAATCAGGAAGAAGTTCGTGCATTGCGTCTGGCTTGTATACGCGCAAATTTTAGTCCCGGTGGTCACAACGGTCACTTTGGAAAAGATCATGCCTGCTTCCGTCCGGTGTTTCCTTTTACACTTGAATTCCCTGACAGCTCACAGGTAACTGTCAATACACCTCGCGAATTTGTCCAGGCCATCCGCACATGGAGACAAAATAATCCGGGCTCTACAGGGCGACCAGGATTTGTTTTCCCGCTGACAGTTCAATTACATGACGGAACACAAGTTGTCGTGAATAGTGCTGAAGAACTCGCAGCATTAAAAGAAGAATGCAGGGGCTAATTCGTCCGCATAACCTCATTTGATATTTTTTGGAAAAGGCCTTCAGGGAGTTGAAGGCCTTTTTCTTTTGGTGACTTCGATCCCGATAGCTAT
>JANMVA010000446.1:0-1668 GCA_031392195.1 Saprospiraceae bacterium
GCCAAACTCAGGAAAGCCGCAAAGATGATACCCGCTGTGCGCAAATGATTTTCACTGACACCAACTTTGATTAGATCCTTAAATGATAATGACAGAATCAATTCCGGTACCACCTTGACAGGAGGAAGATCTGCAGGTAAACTTTCGTCCGGTGAAATGGATATGTTCTTCGTACGCTTATACTCTAAAACGATCTCCCTCAGGTCCTCTGCCGTCTTTTGTTCGATCGCATCGAGCTCGAGCTCACTTCCCTTCGAACCTGCCGTATCGATCTGCACACTCACCACATTTAAAAACTGGTGTACAATATTTCGCTTGAAGTCGACTGACTGAATTCGATCAAAAGGAACATTCAAAGCCGTTTTCCTGAATACACCCGAACGAACACATAATTCATTGTTCTGGATAAAAAAATAATACTTGGTATAAGCGAGGATGGAATAGATCAATGAAATAAAGGTGACGCCCAGCACGATGGCAATGATGACCAAACCCTTATCGCTTTTTGGATTGATGAGGAACACCAGCAGGATAGGCCAGATCTGGCGCACGACTATACGGATGTATTTCAGCAGGATGAGGACGATCGCTTTCGGTGACTGTCGCTGTGGTTGAAAAAAATCAGATGCTGCTGTCATTTCTCTAATCTTCTTCAGCAGATTGCTCAGTGGAATTCAGAATATAGGTCTTCAGTTTTTCTGCCGTTTCCGGTAGAAGGCCTGGGATCATCAAGTCTGTACTCTGTCCGCCTGCAGTATAAATCGTCAGTCTCGACAAACTGAAACGACGATCGAGAATGCCTTGCTTGATATCACAATGTTGCACACGATTAAAGGGTACAGTGGTCATGCTTCTATACAACAGTCCTGAAGTAAAGCTGATATCTTTTTCACGCAATGCATAGCCCATGTAGTGATAGGAGAGTCCCTGATAAATAATGATCCATATCGCCAATGCACTCATAAAGCCCGCGAGATAAAATCCATACGGCCAGATGCGGCTTTCAATAAAAACAACTGTCCAGGGAATGAAGATCAGGACCAAAGCAATGATACATCCCGATACATATCTCAGTCGCTTGTAGGATCGTTCCAATGGAACCATTTCGAGCTGATCACCGGCCGGAAGGCTGTCCAGGTTGAGTTGTTCGTTAGAAAATAGTTCTTCGTTTTCGATCATGTGGATGGAGCAGGCTCTGCCTCTGCAAGGGTTTGTAGGGAAGATAAAAATTCTCTGGCCGACTTCATCGACTTCAGTTTTTCTTTTATTAATAACAACCTCGTCGCCGATTGTTTGAGTTGAACGTCCAGCGTACGGCTTTGTGCCCCCAAAAGCTTAATTAATTTTGCAAAAATCGCACTTTCATAATAAGCAGATTGCGCATTTTTATGAAAATAACATCGTAAAACAGATCCTCTCAATGTCAGCCTGTCAAACCCAAGTGATTTAGCGATCCATCTCAATCGAAGGCCTTCAAATAATTCTTCAACAACAGGTGGTATCGGACCAAACCGGTCACGGAGTGAATCTGCAAATTTTGATATGCCCGGTTCGGAATCAATATTATCGAGTTCTGTATACAATCTGAGTCGCTCATCAATATTGGAAACATACTCATCAGGGATCAGCATCTCAAAATCACTGTCGATCTGTACATCCTGCACATAT